>JAICYZ010000093.1 GCA_025933935.1 Chitinophagaceae bacterium | reverse complement strand
TTGGGATCAATTTGATAACAAAGCAGTTTTCTTTGCGATCAGTTTTATTGCTGCTATGATTGCAGGAATTCTCCTTTTCCCTTTAGCAAAGAGACTTAATAAAGTAGTCGTGGAAGCGTCTGAAATGGATACTTAGCTGTGAGGAAAATAAGATGCATAAGCTATTAATGTATACTGTAAAAGCGTATTTTTTAAAAAAACCGGATTGGATCCGGTTTTTTTCGTTCTTAGAAGAACCTAGGGGGAAATCGCGAAAAGAGATGTACCAGTTCTCACTCTTCTCAATTGCTCGCCTCTTTAAACGAAACTCATAATCTCGTATTTTTTTCCAAGGATTTTTTCATCATCAGCGGCGAGCCAATTATGTAACATAGTAGCATATACACTTTTAAAATCAACTGTAAATTTTAAATCTCCTTCATTCAAATCATTCAAATCACACATCGGATTTAATAATCCTTTTTGTTTTAAACCACCGCCAATAAAAAACATGTTGTTTGCAGTTCCATGATCTGTTCCGCCGCTGGCATTTTGCGCCACTCTTCTTCCAAATTCACTAAAAGTCATAATCGCTACATCCTCAAAGCGATTGTTACTCTTTAAATCTTTTACAAAAGCGCTGATAGCATCATTCAATTCTGTAAACAATCTCTTTTGCTGGTTTTCCTGGTTTACATGTGTATCAAAACTTCCGAGGCTTACATAATAAACTTTCGTATTTATATCACTTAATATAAGTGAACAAATGGTTTTTAAATTCTTGCCTAATTGCGTCGGCGGATACATTTGAGAAGATGGATGACGCCTGCTTTGTGCATAAATATAATCGGCGCTTTCGAGCGTTTCACTTAATGTTTTGTATAAATAATCCACCGCCGCTTCTTCATGATCATGAGAAGCGTTTATCTCTTTAAAATATCTTTCATTACTGGAGCTATAAAGTTTTTTCGGATCTCTTAATGCAAGCCCTTTAAGGTTTTCACCCTTCAAAGCAAGGCTGAGCACATCATCTATTTCTAATGCCTGTGTAGGTTTGCCGCAACCATCGCATTGTGCATCGAGGTAGCGCCCAAGCCAACCCGAGGTAACGTACTCGTTGCTGTCGCTCGCGCTTTGCCAGATATCCATACTGCGAAAATGAGAGTGATCCGGATTGGGATAGCCAACATTATTCATAATTCCCAAACTTCCTTCGTCAAATAAATCTTTGAAAAAAGGCAGTGCAGGATTCAGTCCGGCTTCATCTGTAATTTGCAACGCCTGCTGCTTTTGAATCCCTAATTTGGGTCTTGACTTATAATAAATATCGTTTCTGATAGGAATCACTGTATTCAATCCATCGTTGCCTCCACTGAATTGCAACACAACCATTACTTTATTTCCAGGTGGCACTACAGCCTTTTTTTCAAAAGCTTTTAAAAATTTCGGCATCATCAAAGATGCTGAAGCGAGCGAGCCAATTTGCAAAAATTCTTTACGTTTGAAAAGCATAAAACACGTTATTTATTCGTTTACTATAATGAACATAACAAGGTCATTCTGCATGCGATCAACACAACTGATATTCCGGCGTGCTCATCAGTTCTATTATTGTCGATTTTATAAATCCTTCTCTGGACGTATTGTCCACATATCTTTTTAAAACATTTGGATTGACGGAATTTCTGGTTTGAAGGACAATGTCATTTACTCGTCCAAAAAGATTTTCCCATGATGTTTGATCAAATACTTTTACCACTGAATTCCAATCCACGTTTACCTGCAGTTGATTTGCTTTTGCATTCTTATCAACGCCCTCTTTACCCATCATTACATCGTCATCATCTTTCGGAGTTATTAAAAATTCTTCGGCGTTTGTGAGAATTTGCGGCAGCCGCATTCGAAACATTAAAGCGCTGCTATCTATCCAGTTTTTTCCTCCTGGCCAACCCGCTACATTCGGCGGATAAAATAAAATTTGTCCCAATACTCTTTGAAACAATAATTGCGCTTCCGGCTTTTCCAGTTCCATTGGGATTAATCTTCTTACTCCTGCGATCAATTCTACAGGAGATTTGATTCTCGTTCCAATATTTTTTTCCTGGTAAAACCAATCGCTTAAAAAAATCTCATTCATCAGTTTTTGCAGATCGTAATTATCGCGGTAAAATTTTTCTGCCAGGTGTTCAATTTTCTGCTCATCAATATTATCGTTTACAAAATATTTATAAATTTTGGCGGCGATAAATTTTGCAGTGGCTTTTTGCTCCAAAATAATATTAATGATATCATCTCCATCAAAGTTTCCCGTTTTACCCAAAAAAGTTTTACTGCCGGTATCGTGCAAAAAAGGCCGATTTACAAATTCACCTTTTAGATTGAAACCCCAGCCCGTATAAGCTCTTGCGGCTTCACGTATATCTGTTTCTGTATAAGTTCCTCTTCCCATTGTAAAAAGCTCCATCACTTCCCGCGCAAAATTTTCATTGGGATGCTGTTTCCTGTTTTGTTGGTTGTTTAGAAAAGAAAGCATTGCTGGCGACTTGCTCACTTCTCGAAGCAGATCACCAAAGTTTCCCAAAGCGTTTTGTCTTATTACATTTAAAAGTTGCTGTTGAAAATAAATATTGATTACCCTGCACGCGAAATGCCCATGCCAGAACAAACTCATTTTTTCTCTCAATTGCGCTTCACTATTTATCATTTCCCCCAGCCAGGTAAGATTCAGATTTTTCAGGTCTTCCACAGATTGTTTGCGCAGTTGTTTCTTTTGATCGCGATTGAGTTTTTGCATCTCGCCCAAATCCTGCAACCCTTTCATGAATCCGTCGAAAGTGTTGGTGGCGACATTTAATTGCACCAGCTTTTTAGAAGACGTTTTCTCTAAAACTTTATATAACTCTTTTTGTGAAATATCTGTAAGTTCATTTACGTTTTCGGCCATTGGCCCAAAAGCAGCACGCCAAAGCAAATGCTGGTTTTTTAACTGATTAGATATTGACATATTAATCTATTGAGAAAAAGAAGGAAAATCTATTTGAAAAAAAGATAGACTAAAGCGTATAGCAGAAGTTTAATTTGCAAGAAATTTTATCTAAACAGTCGCCCGATTGTTTGTGCAAAACCAATCTAATTGACTACTATTCATTAATATGAAGATGAAATTAAAAATACCTTGTATTTCTTTGTTTGCCGGACTGAAACCGCCTTTTAAGAGAAAGGAGGTCGTCTTATTTTTTATAATTCCTAATCTGATGAACCAATTCAATCGCACGTTTTGTTTCCATTAACAGAAATCCGTTTCCTGCTAAAATATTTTCATAAGACTTTGTATGAAGTTCGGTAAACCCTTCGCTGAATTCAAAAGATTCATCATCAATATTTAAGGTACGGTACGTTCGTTTTCCTGCAGCTTTTATTTCCGGCGGAAGTGTATTTGCATCAATGCTTAAGCGCCATTTCACACTTGCTTTTTCCAGTTCCAAAATGCCTGAAGCGGTACTGTCAGTGTGTTCTGTCACGATATTTTGTTTTACATCTCCGAAAATCCACATCAGCATGTCAAAAAAATGAACACCAATATTCGTTGCAATTCCGCCGCTTTTTTGAATGTCTCCTTTCCAGCTCGCATAATACCAATGGCCACGGCTGGTAATGTAATTCAAATCCACGACGTGTTTTTTACCTTGCGGTTCGGCAGCGATTTTTTCTTTTAATGCAATGATAGCCGGGTGTAATCTTAATTGCAAAATGGTAAATATCTTGTTGCCTGTTTCTTTTTCTATTTCTGCCAATGCATCAATATTCCACGGATTCAAGACGACCGGCTTTTCACAAATAACATTCGCGCCTACACGCAACCCAAAACGAATATGAGAATCATGCAGATAATTGGGACTGCAAACACTTACAAAATCCGTTTTTATTCCTTTACGCTTTTGTTTTTCAATGTGTCTGTCGAAGCGCTCAAACTCAGTAAAAAAATCTGCCTCCGGAAAATAACTATCCAGTATTCCTACAGAATCATTTTTATCCAAAGCGGCAATCAGCTTGTTCCCGGTATCTTTTATCGCCTTCATGTGGCGAGGTGCAATGTAACCAGCGGCGCCAATTAATGCAAAGTTTTTCATTCGTTACCTGATTCTTTTTACAACATTATTTTCCAATAAATATTCCTGTTTGCTTTCAGGGCAAATGGCAGTATTTTCAGAATTGAAATTCAGTTTATGTCCATATTCACTCATCCAGCCTTTTTGCCTTCCGGGGTTTCCAACGATTAAAGCAAAGGCAGGAATATCTTTTGTTACCACCGCTCCCGCGCCGACAAAAGCAAATTCGCCGATTGTATTTCCACAAACGATGGTTGCATTAGCGCCGATGCTCGCGCCTTTTTTGATGAGGGTTTTTTTGTATTGATCTTTTCTGCTAACTGCGCTTCGTGGATTAATTACGTTTGTCAGAACCATACTCGGACCAAGGAATACATCATCTTCACAAATAACACCTTCATAAATGCTTACATTATTTTGTACACGAACATTATTTCCCAAAACGACCTTTGGAGAAACAACTACATTTTGACCAAGGTTGCAATTATTCCCAATTTTTGCTCCTGACATTACATGGCTGAAATGCCAGATCTTTGTGCCTTCTCCAATCTCACAATTTTCATCAATGATAGACGAAGGATGAACGTAGTAACTCATAAATTCATTTTATTTTTCAACGTTTTTAAGATATTTTCCATAACCGCTTTTTTCCAATTTTTTTGCAAGATTCATCAATTGCTCTTTGTCAATAAAATGCATCCTGTACGCAATTTCTTCCAGGCAGCCAATTTTAAACCCTTGCCGTTTTTCAATCACTCTTACAAATTCTGATGCGTCATGCAGTGACTCAAAAGTGCCGGTATCAAGCCACGCAAAACCACGATCCAATACAGCGACTTTTAATTTTTTATCTTCCAGATATTTTCTGTTTACATCAGTAATCTCGTATTCTCCACGAGGAGAAGGAGCAATATTTTTTGCAATATCAACTACAGTATTATCATAAAAATACAATCCCGGCACCGCATAGTTTGATTTAGGATTTTTTGGTTTTTCTTCAATACTGATGGCGATTTTATTTTCATCAAATTCCACCACACCATATCTTTCAGGATCACTGACAGGATAGGCGAAAATCACTGCTCCATCCGGATTTGCAGATTGTTGCAGCAGGTGAGAAAACCGGCTTCCATAAAAAATATTATCCCCCAAAACCAAAGCGACTGCATCTTTTCCAATAAATTTTTCGCCGATTACAAAAGCCTGTGCAAGTCCATTCGGCTTTTCCTGGATTTCATAATGCAATTCACATCCCCACTGGCTTCCATCGCCCAATAGTCTTTTAAATTGTTGCTGATCTTCAGGAGTGGTGATGATTAAAATCTCACGAATCCCGGCGAGCATCAAAGTTGACAACGGATAATAAATCATTGGCTTATCATAAATTGGCATTAACTGTTTGCTGATGCCCATAGTAATGGGATACAATCGCGTTCCTGAGCCCCCTGCGAGAATAATTCCTTTCATTAGTTATCTTTTTTCGTATTGTTCCTCGTAATAATTCTGGTAATTTCCGCTAGTTACTTCATTAAGCCAATCACTATTATTCAAATACCAATCAATTGTTTTTGACAAACCTTCTTCAAACTGCAAAGATGGTTTCCATCCAAGTTCATTTTTCAATTTTGTCGCATCAATTGCATAGCGCAAATCATGACCAGCCCTGTCTTTCACAAACGTGATGAGTTTTTCTGACGTTCCTTTTTCACGGCCTAATTTTTCATCCATTTGCCTTGTTAACTCTTTAATAATGTCAATGTTTTTCCATTCATTGTGACCACCAATATTGTATGTTTCTCCAATTTTTCCATTATGGAAAATCGTATCAATCGCACGAACATGATCTTCTACAAAAAGCCAGTCACGCACATTTTCACCTTTTCCATAAACAGGAATTGGTTTGTTATTAATGATATTGTGAATTGCCAACGGAATTAATTTTTCCGGAAAATGGAACGGCCCATAATTATTGGAACAATTGGAAACAATTACCGGCAAATGGTACGTGTGATAATACGCTCTGACAAAATGGTCGGAAGACGCTTTGGAGGCGGAATACGGGCTGCGTGGGTCATAAGCGGTTTCTTCTGTGAAAAATCCCTCTTCCCCAAGACTTCCATACACTTCATCAGTAGAAATATGATAAAATAGCTTTTCCTCAAAATCATTTTTCCACGCTTCTTTTGCTGTTTGCAATAAAGAAACAGTTCCCAAAACATTCGTTTTGACAAAGGCCAAAGGATCCGTGATTGAGCGATCAACATGGCTTTCGGCGGCGCAATGAAGCACGGTTGTAAAATGATATTTCTCAAAAAGATTTTTCACCAGGTCCATATCAAGAATATCACCTTTTACAAAAGTGTAATTCGGTTTATTTTCTATGTCTTTAAGATTTTCAAGATTGCCTGCATAGGTAAGTTTGTCGAGATTTACGATTGTATAATCCGGATATTTATTTACAAACAATCGCGTTAGATGCGATCCTATAAAACCGGCCCCTCCGGTAATTAAAATGATTTTTTGCATGTATAAAATTTGATATGTAACGACCGCGCAAATTTATATATTAATTGTTGCATTAAAGAGCTTCCTGATTTGTCAAAAAGGCCGAAAGTGTGCAATAGACCAACAAATAATAGAGGTTTTTCTTTCCAAAAAAACAGATGAACCGTTTTCTATTCTTTAGAAAGTAAATGATAAATTTGAGGATGAACAATTTCAACAATCATCTTCGTCAAATCATATTACTGGGAATAGTGCTCTTGATTGGAATATTGATTATCCGTCATTTTTATGTTTTCTTGCCAGGGGTATTGGGTTCAATTACGTTATATATCCTAAGCAAGAATTCTTATTTCTATCTGATTGAGGAAAGAAAATGGCGTTGCCAATGGACGGCACTTTTATACATTTTGGGTTATACAATTATTATTGCTTTGCCCGTTTACCTCGCAGTGGTATTGCTTTTGCCAAAAATAGTAGCGGTTTTCAACAACCCGGTGCAACTGATGGTTGCGGTAAAAATTTTTTCTGCAAAAGTGCAGGGTGCCACCGGCATCCAATTGGCAAATGTTGAAACTCTTCAAAACGCAACCAAGAATATTGCCAGCAAACTGCCACAGTTTTTGACGGGCACCGCCAATTTTGTTACCAATCTTCTTTTAATGTTTTTCGTGTTGTATTACATGCTTATTCACGGCCGTAAAATGGAAGAATACATCCACGATTTTATTCCATTGAAAAATAAAAACCGCGAAATGCTGAGCATCGAAACACACCTGATGATCCGGGCAAATGGCATCGGAATTCCTTTACTGGCCATCATCCAGGGGCTTGTTGGCTCACTCGGATATTTTATTTTTGGAATAAAGGAAGTAGGTGTGTGGGGGTTTCTTACCGGTGTTGCTTCTTTAATTCCGATTGTGGGAACCGGAATCATCTGGGTGCCATTGACGGTTTATTTACTTGCGAGCGGACAAACATGGCAGGGAGTAGGATTAGGAATTTATTCACTGGCTATTCTTACCAACGTTGATTATGTAGCACGTATTACCTTGCTTCGCAAAATTGGAAATGTACATCCTTTAATCACTATTTTTGGAATTATCGTTGGAGTAAGTATGTTCGGTTTTCTTGGATTGGTGTTTGGACCATTGCTTATTAGTTATTTTATTTTATTGGTAAAAATTTATCGTAATGAATTTAACTCGGTGCCGATAACTCCTTTGCATACTGAGGAAGAAGTAGTCGGTATTATAACTCATGGTCCTGAAGCCAAAAAATAAAGTTGCTCCTTTTTTTCGCTCTGCATTTTTAGATGCATCATAGAATTAAATCATGAAAAATTACACCGGAAACTAAACGCACTTCTTTCAGATGATTAAGAAATAAAGTGATTTTATGGAACACATCTTACATTTATCAAAAGATAAAAAATTAAAGAAAGTAATCGACACCCAGCCGCCTTTTATTTTAGAAAAAAGAAATAAAGTTTATCTGCGTTTGTGCTCGTCGATTTTAAGCCAGCAATTGAGTACAACGGTTGCAAAAGTGCTGTATGCAAGGTTTTTGGCGCTTTTTAATAATAAAGAACCAACAGCAAAACAAATTTTAGAAACACCCGCAGAAACATTTCGTAGCATTGGATTTTCGAACGCAAAAGCTTCTTACGTGCATAATGTTTGTCGCTTTTTTATTGAAAATAAGATTACTGATGCTCAATTGCACCAGATGACAAATGAAGAGGTAATTGAATTACTTACGCAAATAAAAGGTGTGGGAAAATGGACCGTGGAAATGATCTTAATGTTTACCCTTGGTCGTGAAGATGTTTTCGCTCTGGATGATTTGGGTTTGAAACAAGGCGTGATTAAATTGTACAATTTGAAAGAAACGGATAAAAAAATGCTATTGAAGAAAATAGAAAAAATTTCTTCGAAATGGAGTCCTTACCGAACATACGCTTCCCGATATTTATGGAACTGGAAAGATAATGCACCGGAGCCGGAAAAAAAGAAAGCGGCTGTTCAACAAACAAACAAATAAACACGATTTTATTTCTAATTGCTTTTATTTTTCGAAATCTTTGAGCTTTTACCTGAAGAATCCGCCTTTCCCTTTCTTATATGATTCAATACTTCTGATAATAATTCCGAAAATGAATGCAATAAAAGACAGCAGCAAAGTGATCAGCAGAACTTTTTGCCAGAAAACGGGTAAAATGTGATCCAACTTATTTTGAAATATTAATAGAGCGGCTAAATACACTGGGAAGATTACTGCAAACGGCTTTGTTATCGCAGCAAGACGGAAATATTTATTATTATGAAAAACCCGCGACATTGTTTCAGTTCCTATTTCTTTTTTATTAAAGGATTATTCAATCCATTGATCACATTATCAACTACAACAAAACCAGGAAGTTTCGAAAAAAACTGCGTCAATGTTTTACAACCATAAGTGCGCACATCAAAGCTGGGATCCAGTTTCCGCAGATTAATTCCCAGGTTGGAAATATAAGCTTCATTGCTTTCATTGATGCTCATATCATATGCTTTGTTGATAAGCTTCATGCTCATGGGTGATTTTTCTTTTTTCTTTTTTATTGCTTCTTTCTTTTCAGGAGCTTCGGCTTTTGGTTCGAGGTTTTCTATGTAGGTAAATATTTCACACGATTTTACAAATGCTGCCGGCGTTTTCTGCTCGCCGATTCCCATCACAAAGATTCCAGCTTCGCGGATTCTTTTTGCCAATCCGGTATAATCGCTGTCGCTGGAAACAATACAAAAACCATCTACCAAATCGGCGTGCAAAATATCCATTGCATCAATGATCAACGCACTATCGGTAGAATTTTTTCCGGTGGTATAAGAAAATTTCTGAATCGGGTTAAAAGCCATTTCATTCAATTGGCTTTTCCAGTGATTCATGTGTTGCGTAGTCCAGTCGCCATAAACCCTTCTGATGGTTACTTTCCCATATTTGGATGCTTCTTCCAACACGAGATCCATCATTTTCGACTGGGCATTATCACCATCGACCAACAAGGCAATTTTAGTGCTTTTTGCTTCCATAATTATTTTTCTTTCGCAAAAATAAGTTTAAAGATTCGCTACCCGCGCTTCTGTTTCGAATAATTTTTTTAACGAACTTGCGCGACATGAAAATAGAAAATTTTCAAAAAAGCGGATTCTATTTACTTCTTACTTTAATTGGAATCTTATTGATCCTTATTGGAGCTTTTTTATTGATAAATGCATTTAGTGAACACGACTCTTCACAAATTACCATTAAATCAATCTTGCTTTTTTTGTGGATTGTTTTTACCCTTTCTAATTTTTTTCTATATAAAAAAGAAAGAAAAAATGAAAAAATGGAATAAGAACTTCTTCTCTAAAAAGCATTAATTGTTCTTCTGCTTCTTCCTGATTGCTGTACATTTTATTTCTCTTCATTAATCTGAATCTTTTATCTTTGACGCTAAACATTTTATATGAAGTTCATCGTTTCCTCAACGCAATTACTCAAACACATTCAGCAAATAGGCGGCGTTATCAGTGGCAATACGGTTTTGCCGATTCTTGAAGATTTCCTTTTTCAAATAGAAGGAAATAAACTGACGATCGTTGCTACAGACCTGGAAACTGTGATGAAAATTCAAATGGATATTGAGGCTAAAGAAAGCGGAAGGGTTTGCATTCCCGCAAAAATTCTGCAGGATTCTTTGAAAAATATTCCTGAACAACCACTTACTTTTAATATTGATAAAAATTTTGCGGTAGAGATTACCAGCGATAATGGAAAGTATAAAGTGATGGGCGAAAATCCTGATAATTTTCCAAAGGAACCAGAGCCGGAAAACTCCACTTCATTCACGATGCCTTCATCTGCTTTGGTTACCGCAATCAACAAATGCATTTTTGCTACCAGTTCTGATGAACTGCGGCCTGCAATGACCGGTATTTTCTTTGAACTGACCGGAAAAGGAATTACAACTGTTGCTACAGATGCACATCGCCTTGTTCGCTTTACACGTACCGATGTTTCTTCTCCTGAAACAGCTTCTTTCGTTGTTCCAAAAAAGCCGCTGAATTTATTAAAAAATGTGTTGCCTAATACCGATGCGGAGCTCACTATTTCTTATAGCAACAAACATCTTTTTGTAAAACAGGATGGAACAGAATTGGTTTGCCGTTTGATCGACGCAAGGTTTCCTGATTATAAAGTAGTGATCCCGGCAGATAATCCTTATAAACTAATTGTAAATAAAAATGACTTTCAAAATGCATTGCGGCGCATCAATGTATTTAGTAATAAAAGTACCAACCAGGTAGCGCTGTCTATTACCGGCAGCGAGTTACAGCTTTCGGCGCAGGATGTAGATTTTAGTTTTGAAGGAAATGAAAGAATGACTTGCCACTACGATGGCGAAGATTTACAAATAGCTTTTAATGCAAGATTTTTGATTGAAATGTTAAGCGCTGCCGATACAAATGAAGTGGTTATTGAATTGAGCACCCCAACAAAAGCAGGAATTTTAAAACCTACCGAGCAGGCAGAGAACGAAGAATTGCTGATGCTGGTGATGCCGCTGATGTTGAATAATTGATGATGAATATTTTTAAATCTTTTTAGTAATAAACACCAATGCTATCACCAGGATGAATAAGCAAATAAAGTGCGTGAGATAGGCTAAAAAGATATGATACTTAAATACATTCACCAGTGACATAGATGCGGCTATTCCAAGAATCAAAATACAAATTAGAGAAATACAAGTGTCATACTTCTTATCAATAATATTGAATCCAGTTATAAAAAAATAGAACAGAGCAAACGAGACAATTATTGAAAAAAGGGTGACAATAATTCCTCCAAAACCAGTCAAAACAGCAAATAACCAAACAGCCATTAGCACTGAAAATTTTTCATTTGGAATGATTAAAGACAGAAAAGAAATTACGGATAGAATTTTAAAAATAGAGATTGCTTTTCTCATTTTGTAACATCTAGAAATCCATTTCTTTTTTGTTGAGTTGATTTATCCATTTTCATTTTTTGTATCATTAATGCAATCGTTAATAACGATATTACAATAAAAACATCATAGGTTAGGAGTGGAAAAAATTGTTTGTATTTAAAGGAGTATTTTACAGCAAATACAATAGTGAACAGAATCGGAAAATAGAGAATACCAACTGCTGTTATTGTAAGCCATTGATTCATTCTTGAAAATCCTGTTGAAGAAATAAAAATAAAGATAACAGCACAGGCAATTATTATATATAATATTTTTGGCAAGCCTTTGCTATCTAGGCCCGCCAAAATTCCAAACCACATTGGTATCCCATCTTCCGGTATTGTTACAAATAAAAACGTGATGGGAGTTAAAATTTTAAGAATAGCAATTTTGTTATTAAGCGTAATTTTCATGATTCTTTTCAACAAATCTATACCTGAAACACCTTTGCTAAAATTGACATTCATCAATAAATAAATGAAGAATTTATCTTTTATTTCTGCTCAATGTTTCTTCAGCTACGCCAAGATAAGATGCAAGATATTTGGAAGGCACCCGTTGAATCAGTTCAGGATAATTTTCCATTAAAAACTGGTAACGTTCTGATGCATTTTGCATGCGCAATGAATACAAACGTTGCTCGCTCAAATCATAATATTTTTCTGTAAGAACTCTTCCTGTAAAATTAAATTCAGGGAAATTCTGATAAATAAATTGCAGTTCGTCATACTCAATGTAAAAAGTATTGGTATCTTCCAACGCTTGTATATTTTCATAGCTTTGTTTTTGTTGAAAAAAACTTTCTACAGAAATAATACAATCTTTTTCTTTCATAAACCATGAGCAAACTTCCTTTTCATGTTTATCATAAAAACATCTAACAAGGCCGCTTTCAATAAAAAATATTTTATCAGAAACATGGCTGGCCTTTAAAAGGAAATCTTTTTTAAAATATTTTTTACTTTTTAAAGTATCTGAAAGATGCTTGTACAGTGCATTTGACAGTGGAAATAGTGAATTAAGGTATTGAAGTAATTCTTCCATATCGTGAAATTAAATTATTGTTATACTAAAGTATTAAATAAAAACGGCTCTCTTTGCTGATAACAAATTGTGTATTTTTAAATAATATTTTTAAAAACTATTTTCTCCAAATGGACTTCGTAACCATCCGCACTTTTCAAAATTATTTCACTGCTCATATCCTGCTTTCAAGGTTCAGAGATTCGGGAATTGAATGTTTTTTAAAAGATGAATTTTTGGTAACCGTTGACCCGATATTGTCTAATGCTGTTGGTGGAATAAAACTGGTTGTAAAAAAAGAAGATGAGGAAGAAGCGAACCTCCTGCTTCAGCAATTTGATGAATCCTACCGGCAAAGCGCAGTATGTCCAAAATGCGGAAGCAAAACAATCGAATTGGTTCCCAAAAAAACAACGGCAAATATGGCTACTGCAATATTAACATGGCTTTTTGGAAGCTATGCCATTTCTGCAAAAAACGTTTATCATTGTACATCCTGCGGATACGAAAGTGAAAATCTGCCGGAAACTTTTCACAATGATGAATTCGAATTTGAAGAAGAAAATCTGAATTAAAAATGAAGACAATTGCGTTTATACCTGCCCGTTATGCAGCTACCCGTTTTCCGGGAAAGCTGATGCAAATGCTGGGCGACAAAACAATCATCCGCCATACTTATGAAAATACAAAGGCCACTTTATTATTCGACGAAGTAATTGTAGTTACCGACAGCGAAATTATTTTCAATGAAATCATACATTATGGAGGATATGCCATCATGAGCAAGCGGCCACACGAAAGCGGCAGTGACAGAATCGCTGAAGCCGTTGCTGATATTGAAGTT
>JAICYZ010000285.1 GCA_025933935.1 Chitinophagaceae bacterium | reverse complement strand
GATAATTCATCTGCAATCTGTCCGGTGGCATCTTTGCTGCCATCGTTAATAATCACTATTTCCCAATTGTATTTAGCTTCTCTTTCTTTCAAAAACGAAATAACCATGCTGATGTTATTTCTAAGAATGGCTTCTTCATTATAACATGGTAAGACGATACTAATAAACGGTTTTGGTAATATTTTCATATTCTATTTTTTCATGAGCAAATAATGAGTATAGATGGGGAAGAACTTACCTATAATTGGAAGCATATATCCTTTTTTCACTACCGAAAAGTTACTTTCCAAAACCTTCGAAACGTTTTGCCTTGCATTACCAAACTCGTCCTTCGGAGATTTTCTGCTGTAAAAAGATAGAAAAAAATCTAGTAACCTGCTTTCCATCGGGCAAATCGTAATAAATACGCCATTTTTTTTCATTATTCGTTTTATTTCCGTAACAGCTTTTTGAACGTCCGGTACAAATTCCAGGACGCTTGCAGCCACTACTGCATCAAAAGTCTCATCTTCAAAATTTGTATTGTCAACACTTTGTGTGCTCGCATGAAAATCATGGAAATGATACACTTTATTGAGCGATTCAATCTGGTCAAAATGATCGTGAATATCGATTGCATACAGATGTTCACAATGCTTTGATAACTCAGGCAGAAAAAGTCCACTTCCAACCCCGGCTTCTAAAAGCATGTCATACTTTTTGCTTCCCAATAATTGAGCAATTTTTTCAAGTCTGTATCTGATAATGTACTTGATCGGAAATCTATAGCTCCAATCAAAATAATCAACGTCACTGGTTTTACTCAATAAAGACCTATCCGGAAGAAACAATTTTGAATGCCTTTTCATTTGCTGTCTGTTGTAATTATTTATTAAATATTAACTTTTTTCACAACAGTTAATTTTTTTGATATAAGGCCCAAAACAGATCCTCTGAAGGATAAGGAAGTATTAGATTGCGTGGAATAAGATAGGTAAACGGTTTCAACAATCTTAGCAGTTTCGATTCAGCTAATTTGTGTTGAATCAAGGATTTTGCATGGCCCGAATTTATACTTTTTTTAGGAGTGCCCTGCTTTACCAATTTAAATTTATGCTTATTCATCAATCTCTCCAAAGATTTTCTGCTAAAATAATTTAAAGTCGCCGGAGGACTGTATTCATGCCAGTGCTTCCCAAATAATTTTGCTGTAACGCTATCCTTATCCCATGTTTCTATCAAAACATATCCTTTCGGTTTTAAAAAAAAATTTATTCTTTTAAGCGATTTGTTTAAATTGTAGAGATGCGCCATTACCTGGATTATGGATATAAGATCAAATTTTTCTTCGGTGTCCATTGTTTCCAAAGTTCCTTGTTGCACATTAACTTCTACTTCTTTTCTTGCAAAATCAACCATTGATTTGTTTGGTTCTATACCCATTCCATGCCATCCCTTATTTTCAAATCCTTTTAGTATAAATCCAGCTGCTGCCCCAACATCGAGCATGTTACCCCCCATCACCAAATTACTAACTTTGCGTGCGTAATATTCACCTCTTTTAATGAGCATGTTTTTTTCCAAAATGTAATTCGCATAGCCTGTGCCTCCTTTAAAAAAATAATCGTCCGAATAAATTTCTCTTATTTTTTCTGGAGTGGGAATATAAGCTGTGAACGCATGTTTGCAGCGGTTACATTCCACAATAGGAAAATTATTTTTAATAAACATCGTTGAGCTTCCTTCGTTATCACATACAGTACAATTCATCTTACTCAAGTTTGAAACAGAAAATGTATTATTTCTTTGTTTACTGGTATGTTCTTAAATTTTTTTTAAACGTATCTTTTGATTCATCTTCAAAAATCCGTAATGCATATTCATGTTCACAACCTCGTAATGTTTTTGTAACATACCAATCACATTTTTAAATATTGTTACTTTTTTACTACTACTCACATTCATGCCCGGAAAAAAGGCAAGTTCGCTAATTTGATCCCCTCCGATTAAATCGAGTGGATGCAGTAAAAAGCTAACAGGAGTTTTGCTTATTTTGCACAACCTGATAGCAGTATTCAAATAAACTTTCATTAAAGGCATTGAAATATTTCCAAGGTAAATCAAATAACTTAAATGAAACGGCAACTTAAAAACTGGCATGGTGGTTACCGGAATTTCTGTAATACTTTTTCCATTTCCCAAATCCCATTTATATGGTTTTAATTTTCTAAAACCTTCACTGAATTTTCCGAAAAGCTCTTTTCGCGCTTTTTTTTCTTCTTTTGATAAATCGGATTTCTGAAAATAATACATTCTCGCCAATGGTCCTAAATAAGTCGGAAGGGTAGAAGCATCAAATTTATAGCCACGGCTTTCCAATACTTTCAACAAGTCCTTGCTCCAGCTAAATCCCGGACCTCTGAACCCTGTGGGCCGTTGACCAGTAACACTTTCAATTGCTTCTTCTGCCTGGCGGATTTCTTTTTCTATTTTTTCATAGCTGTATGTTTGCAACCATGATTCATGATGATAAGAATGATTCCCAACCTCATGGCCTCTTTCCGTTATCATTCTTAAATATTTCCTGTTTTCTTCAGATTCTGTATCTTTTCCTACTATAAAAAAGGTAATTTTTAAATCTAATTGATCCAGAACATCCAACACGTGAGGAACGAAAATATGGAGATAAGAAGGATATTTATCCCAGCCGTCGTCGCCATGGATTTTCATGTAAGTCCACTGATTATCAAGGTCAAGCGAGATACTAGCAATTGGTTTTTTCTTATTCATCTTTTAATATCTCCTGCAGTTTGGTTTCCGCTACCTGTATCGTTTCATTTACATTCAAGGTGCCATTAATAATCTGAGCAGAATTGATTATATAATAATTTCCCAATGATGTCGTAACCTTGGGTACTTTTTTAGAATAATTCAGCGTTGGTAAAGCAAAAACAATTCTTGCTTTTGATGTTCCCCAAAAGTTCACATCGTTCTGTGAAAGGTTTGGATACATTTTATACAATGATCCCATAAAAAGTGTCTGTAGTTCTTCTTCACTTTTATCAAATAATTCATCTTCCGGATTTACATATTTTGGAAGATAAACCAGGTGATTTCCTTTAATCTCACTTTTATCAATGAGCGCCGACATTTCAATAATTCCAGTAAAGGGCGGCCAGCTATCCGTAATATTGGTAACATAATAAGGTGAAATCGGTTTCTTTAATAAAACAGAAGGGCAAATAACACCAAGATATTTGATGTCATTATGCTGCTTTTTCTCAGTATTTGTCAGCTGTTCAGCAATTTTCACAGACTCTCTTGAGGATAAAGTTGATATTACTTCATCAAAGCTTTCAGTGGAATTTTCAGTAGCAATTTCTATTTTCCCTTCAGAAGTTTGGCTGATGCTTTTTACTTTACAATTATATTGAATGTCAATCCCGATTTCTTTTAAATGTTTTGAGAAATGCCTATTTACTTTTTCATAACCTCCGGTTACATATCCAAACATTTCTTTCTTTAAACCACTTTTTCTTGCTGCATACATTCGTTGAATCGTGCTCCAGATAAATGCTGCTGATGTGTTTTTGTAATTATCTCCCAGTTTTGCTTTTAATAATGGAAGCCATATTTTTTCAAAAACTCTTTTGCCTGACCATTTTTTTAGCCATGCTTCTACCGGTATCTGTTCAAGTCGTTGCCAGTCTTTTATTTTTGATGCAGCAAAAATTGTTAAGCCAAGCCTGAATTTATCTATTAAGTTTATTGGCGGAAATTTAAAAAACTCAATCAGGTTTGACATCGAATATAATTTTCCATCTGAATAGAAACCGGTTTTCGTTTCTACCCAACGCAATTCGTTTTCTAACCCTATTTCTTTCAGGATTTTTCTGGTATTCAGATCAGACATCAAAATAACATGATAAAATTTATCCCAGGTTACTTCGTTCATTTGCCAGGAACTCGTAAGGCCACCCGTTTTATCCCCAGATTCAAAAATTGTTACTTTATATCCTTTCTGTGACAGCCGCAAAGCCAGTGTCATTCCAAGCATTCCTCCACCAATAATTCCCCATGTTCTTTGTTCAGCCATCAGTTTTTAAATATCATTTATTATTTTCACCATTTTTTCTGTGACATTTTTTCCAAACACGTCTCTTTGATTTTCGGGTGGTTTGAAACTTGCGATCTTTAACGCAATATTCTTCTCAGAAGGATTGATTAATAAATTCCATTTTTCATCGACTGTTTCCACCCATTCTGTTTCTGTCCGTAACGTAATGCAAGGCTTTTTGAGAATGTATGCCTCCTTCTGAATACCACCTGAATCAGTAATAATTCTTCTTGAAGAATTCTCAAGCGCTATAAAATCAAAATAACCCTGCGGATCTGTTAGCGTAATATTTTTCGGAACTGAATAAGTATCGGCAAGCATTTTCCTGGTACGTGGATGGACAGGAAAAATAATTTTTTCACCCAGTTCACCTACTTGATTCAATAAATGCTCCAGTACTTTTGTATCATCTACGTTGTAATTACGGTGCAGAGTAAGAAGGTTATATTCTTCATTTGCTAATTCCAAATCTGCAATAATTGTTGATTTACTGAGCGCAATCGGAAGGTTATTTTTCACAGTATCCACCATGATGTCACCGGTAAAGAAAGAGTTTTCGGCGAGACCTTCTTTCATCAATATATCCACCGCAGTTTGGGTTGGCGCAAATAAATATTTAGAAACATGGTCGGTAGTTACCCGGTTTATTTCTTCAGGCATCGCCTTGTTGTAACTGCGTAAACCGGCTTCAATATGAACGATAGGAATATTTAGTTTTGCCGCAACCATTGCTCCCGCAAAAGTTGAATTTGTATCTCCAAAAACGATGATTAGATCCGGCTTCGATTT
>JAICYZ010000164.1 GCA_025933935.1 Chitinophagaceae bacterium | reverse complement strand
TAAGCCGCATCAATATGCAACCGGCGTAAGTGATGTGTTTGTAAATGGTTTACAGGTATTAAAGAATGATCAACCTACAAGTGCGTCTCCGGGAAGATTTTTAAAAGGACCGGGCTATAAAAAAGGATGAACATAACATGTTTCAAAGACCTCTTTCAAAGATCTCACAGGTTTCGAAAACCGGTGAGGTCTGCGATTACAATTCTGTTACTATTTTTTCACCTGATTGTATCTGCTCAGCACCAGGAGCGGACCGTATTTGTTTACAACGTTGCTTTTGGAGGTATTACTTCGGGCATCGGTGGTATAATAAACAGACCTAAAGAAGTGAATTGGAAGAAGGCTTTTCTGAAAGGATTTTGGCAAGGTGGTATTGGTGGATTATTAAATTATACAGGTAAAAGGACCCTTTACTTAGTAAATAAAAATCAAAAAGATATTTATGCATGGCCTGCAAAATTGTTGCATGCGGCAGGAACTTCCATTATGGAAAATGCAGCGATGTATGCGCCCTTCCTGCAAAACTGGAACATTGATTATGGTTTTTTAAGGTTTGATTTTTCTTTCGGGACACAAAGAAAGTTTAAAGTCCGCTTTTTGCCCGATGCGGCTGTTGCAACGATAGTTGCGAGTAAATATGGCAGATTTGATTTGGGGACTAGTTTAGCAACGGGTGAAATTATTTTTAAAGCCGACAAACTATTAAACCTGCCAAACACGCCTATTGCTTCCGGAGTAACATTTGGAAGAGCTATTGTGTATGTTGACACACCACATACTTATTATACAAAAGGTAGAATAATTGCTCATGAAATAGTGCACCGGTACCAATACAATGAATACCAGGTTTTTAATTCATGGTTAGCTCCTGTTGCAAAAAAAATAAAATCAAAATCGTTGCAGACAATTTTTTCAAAATACGTTTACGCGGATATTCCGTATTTTTTCATACCCTACTACATTATCGGCGGCCCCGCCGCTCCCCATTATTTTAGCAATTTTTATGAATTCGAAGCAGAAAAATTTGCAACAAGTGCGCACGTGCAGCGATGACGTCAACTATCGCGAGGTTTGCAGGCCCGCGGCTATTGTACTTATTCTGTAATATCACGTTTAATATCAGGATGGTACGGGCAATACAACTATAAAATCAATTCCTTCGCCTTCTTTGTTATTTACCTTTATTTCACCTCCATAAGTTTTGATAATGTCATAGCTCAGGCTTAAACCCAATCCTGTTCCTTCTCCTGATGGCTTCGTGGTAAAAAATGGTTGAAAGATCTTATCAATGATGTTTTGTGAAATGCCATTACCGTTATCACTGACTTTTAAAATAACATGTCCATTTTCTCTGCTAGTTGAAACAGTTACGGCCGGTTGGTAGTCCCCATTTTGTTTTTGTTTCTTTTCATGTACTGCATAAAATGCATTATTAAAAAGGTTCAATAATACTCTTCCAAACTCTTGTGGAACTATATTTATTTTTCCTGCCGTTTCATTGAAGTCGGTTTTTATTTCTGCATGAAAATTTTTGTCTTTTGCACTTAAACCATGATAAGACAACAGTAGATATTCCTTTGCCAAAGCATTAATATCTGTTGGTTCTTTTACCCGGTGCTCGAGCGTGAGTGTTGCAACATTCCTTTTACTATCGCATCGGCCCGTTTGCCGTGGTGATTTATTTTTTCCGCGTTCTCCTTAATATCGTTTGAAAGGGCTATTGCTTCTTCAGCATGTCCGGATTTTAATTCAGTTTGTAATTCATTAACTAATTCCTGGTTGACCTCAGCAAAATTATTTACGAAGTTTAACGGGTTTTGTATCTCATGCGCAATGCCTGCCGTGAGTGCTCCGAGGCTGGACATTTTTTCGGATTGAATAAGCTGTGCCTGTGCTCCTTTCAAATCATTCAAAGATTTTGTAAGAGCAAGTGTCCGCTCGTAAACCTTTTGTTCAAGAAGCGTATTTTGTATAAGTATCAACTCTGATTTTTCATGTGCCACTGCCTGTGCTTTTGCCTGCGACTCTTCTCTTTGTTTTTTATACATATTGATGCGATCAGCAAGTGCCAGTGACAGCAGGCTAACTTCAATAGCAGAGCCTATTTGCATCGAATTGATATAATACATAACCGGTACCATATTTACGGTTTCCAATATGGCCGCGATAAAACCTACTATCAGAAAACTCCATGCTAACAAATAAAATTTTGCAGGATGGTAACCGTTGCGATATACTGTAACACCTGCTACAAGGAAAAAGACAGCCATCAGCATGATGCCGGCCTGTGCCAATTGAAGTGCCCGTATTTGAAGTGGTGTGAAAACAAGTATGAAAACAAGTATGGCCCACACAATAAAAATGGTTGACAAACGGTTATATAATTTAAACTTGGATTAAACACCGGGCAGCATTATTCTTTGAATGCCATCGTATTTGGCGTCCCGGAAATAATATGTATTTTTACCAATAGAATGCCAAGTGCCAATATCCTGAAGATATACTATCTGCTGGCCATTTACTCGCACTAATTGCAGTAGCAAGAAAAATGAAAGAATAATAAACTTCATCTTTTTTTTCAAATCCGGACTGATAAACAAGGTAAACACCGGAGATAATTCACCTGTGTTCAACAGTAATCAACTATCCAACGGCGATGTGATAACCTGTACTGTTACGAGTGTTGGCAATGCCTGTTCTATTTTACCGGTGTCGTCTAATGCACTTACGGCTGTTGTAAATCCATTGCCTGTAATTCGTATCGCACCGCGTGATACGATCATAGCTCCCGGAACTGTTCTCGGTTTCCATGCGAACACAACAGGTAACATCTTGTCTTTTCAATGGAGCCCGGCAGACAAATTAAATGATCCTTCCGTATTTCAACCATCAACGATTGCACTTACTGATAATACTGTTTACACATTAACGGTAGAAAGCGATAAGGGATGCAAATTCGCTGCTACAGCCACTGTAAAGATCTTAAGAGTGGCTTCGTGCCGAATGCGTTTACGCCAAACGGAGATGGTATAAATGATCTATTCAGAATCCCTCCCGGCATGGTCACATCGCTGGAAGAATTTTCTGTATTTAACAGGTTTGGCGAAAGAGTCTTTTCTACACAGGATCCAGCTATCGGCTGGAATGGTTTTTTCAAAAACGAGCCCGCAATTAATGGTGTCTATGTTTACACAGTTAAAGGTATTTTCTATAACGCTGCTGTAAAAATGCAAGGTGTTGTGGTGTTGATCAGATAAAGAAACCCCATTTTTTATTCACTTGCCGAACTCTGCGAATCGTGATTCGAAGCTATTGCAAGTGCTAAAACCGGATTAGTATCCTGCATGCGGCGGATTTTATTTATAAAATAAAAAGGAGGTATTCTTCGTTAATTAAATAATTTGCATTTCGATTCAAGTGTCGAAAAAAGACAAACAACTGCTATGAACAAAAGAACCATCGCGACATCCCTTCTGATTTTTTTCTTTACACAGGCCAATGCACAACTGGGCGTAATGAGGCTCGTGGGAAATGGCACCAAGGATTATAAATTGGGCTATGGTGCTTTTATAAAAACAGGCATCCCCGTGTCGCCCGGCAATGATGCTACTGTAGAAATTGGTGCGGACGTTTTTCCTTTAGATGATACTTACGGTACAATAATGTGCCCTTTGAAAGCGGGCTACCGGTATACATTGGATGGAAGCGGCAAAGGATTTTATGTTGAACCACAGGTTGGTTTTGACATCTACGGAGTCACGTCATTGCAGGATAAAAACGGCGGAGATGTCAACCTGAAGTACCACGGAGTCATATTTGCAGCGGGAACCGGCTACCTGTTCTCCATCTCAGACGTATCTTTTGATGTCAATCTTCGTTATGAAACAGTGATTGCTCACGGTGGATCCAACAATTTAATCAGTCTTGGAATATCAAAGGGGTTTAGCTTCGGAAGAAGAGATTCGAATTACTAACAAATAAGTGCGGTAAAAAACATTGATTATGAAATTTTCTTTTTTAGCCCTGGTGGCAATGATCATTTGCTCATCCTGCTTAAAACAATCTATTCCAGATGCGATGCTTGCCTCAAAATCCGGCGGAAAGGGGCGTGTAACCGCCACTATGAGCTATAAAATCAGTGGTAATCCTGTCAGCATCTCGGTAAGCGATGCCGACAACCAGCCTCCCGATTCTTACCCTCACTTGTATTGCAGAAAAAATCAAAGCTATTATACTTTTGAGGCAGTAGGCAGCACAGGTGAAATTACTTTTACTTTTCTTACAGACAGCTTAACAGTTGGAAGGTACCCATATGCGATTTCTATGTACGATACGTTTGTTACAGAGTATAATGGAGTGAATGAATATGTATATGCTCCATCGGACAGCATAACCGTTAACGTCACTTCTTTTACCAAGGGACACATAAGCGGCGATTTTTCTGCCGTGCTCACGCCGCTGATTATGCCAGGCAATGTTGACGTTTTTGGGGTACCCAGTTCCGTACCCATTACGAACGGTTCTTTTAAAGACGTTCCGGTGTTGTATTGATTGTCGACGGTCGTAGCCTTTCGTATACAAGAAGCTGACCTGATAAGACATGATTTAAGAATGGTTATAAAAATTACCATAAGAATGAAGATGACCCGGCGATAATTTATGATAGAGGAACGATGATTCAATTTGCGTTAAATAAAACTATTTATTAATTCTGCCTTTAAACAAACCAAAAACCAATTTTTTAAAACTAAGTGCCTCGAGGAATGTTAAAACACCGATTTGTAATTCTTAAAAAGATATTCGTCTTTTTTCTTTTGATCTTATTTTGCAAAGATTCATTCAGCCAGTGGAAATGGTTAAATCCTTTACCGAGTGGTTATCCCAATACCAAAATAAAATTCATAAATAATTCGACCGGTTTCATTTTCAATACTCACGGCGACTTGTTTAAAACAAGCGACCGGGGTGTTACATGGAATATGGTTGATAATTTTCCGGGCACAACGTGTATGGATATTGCCGATTCAACCGGTGTTGTTGCCGGTTATAGCGGGCAGGTCTATATAAGCAACGACAATGGAATTTCGTGGAAAAGCGCGAATACGGGAACGAATAATGAAATAAAATTAATAAGCATAGTAAGCAGGGATACTATTTTTCTTTCCGCGGATAATGGGAAAATTTACAAAACAACAGACAGGGGCAAAACCTGGAAAACGGTATCTCCGGGTGGAAGCAGTATAGAGTCGTTTACTTTCTTCAACTCCGAGATTGGATATGCAGGCAGCGGGGCAAGTATTTTGAAAACGACGAATGGGGGAGACACCTGGCAAACTGTCAATACCGTAAATTATTTTCCGTCGAATATATTGGCCATGCAGTTCCTGGATAAAGATACCGGGTTTGCTTTCCGGCAATGGGATGATATACTCATTACCTATGACGGAGGAGTTACGTGGAAAGCGTCTACGGCTACCTTTGGTTTTACCATGAATTCAATACACTTCTTTAATGCGCGCACCGGCTATATGGGCGGTGATGATGGTGTAATGTATAAGACAATTGATTCAGGAAAAACCTGGCAAGCGGTAACAAATTTAAATGCGTATGGCGATGTAAATGATATCACCAGCATGTATTTTTTTTCTGAGGATTCAGGTTTTGTCGTCGGCGGTGTCGGACGGATTCAAAAAACAACTGATGGCGGCAAAACATGGAGTGAGTATGCTACCACTTATCACAATTTTACCGGGATGTCCTTTGGAAATGATTCAACAGGTTATGCCTGTACATCAGACCAGGTTTATAAAACGATTGACCAGGGAAAAACGTGGCAACTCCTTGACCTTACATCTGGTTTTCCCCATGGTAATTATGGCGGATTTCAAAAAGTCCATTTTATCGATGCGGATACCGGGTTTGTTACGTCAAAGTTTGTGATACACAGAACATTTGACGGAGGTAAAACCTGGGACGAAGTTTCTCCTAACATTCATGGATTTGATAACGTATATGACCTTCAGTTTATCAATAAGCTCACCGGCTACATGGCAACCATTTACTCCGGAGCACAAGCAACAATTTTAAAAACCAAAGACGGTGGTTTGACATGGAACATTGAATGGTACTCTAACTACCAAGGAGAAGTATTTACAAAGATCTTTTATTTAAACGAGGCTAAAGGATTTGCCATTCGTTACGATAAATTGTATATGACCGTGGACAGTTCAAAAACCTGGAACCGGGTATTCACTACAGGCAATCCTGATTGGCTGACTTCTATGTGGTTTGTAAACGCACAGGAAGGCTTTTTAACCGGGGAGCAGGGCCTGTTATACCAAACAGATGATGGCGGCCAAACGTGGAAGCAAGCCCCTTATATCGATTCCTATCCAAGCGATTATGATTGGGTTAAATTTCTAAATGAAAACGTAGGATACCTGTATGACGGCAATATTTTTAAAACTTATGATGGCGGGGCATCCTGGCACAAAGACGGAGACGCTGCCAATGGGCTGTTGGCATCCATTGAATTTGTTGGTGATTCTACTGCTATCGTTTACGGAGGCCAGGGCAATATCCTTTCCTCGACTGTTAAGGGAGCGGGTGTTGATTCCCTGCAACTGGTTTCAAATACCGGATGTTCAGCCACGGTTTCGGCGATTATATACGCTGCATTTACTGAAATTGATAGCGCCGGTTTTGAGTTGACAAATAATGCCAACGGAAACATGATCTCAGTGCCTGCTTCACCAGCATTTATTAAAAACGGAAGTGTAAAATGTGTTGGCCGTTTTAATGATCTCAAAATAAATAGCTATAGTGTCAGGCTGAAATATTGGTATAATAATCAGTGGCAATATAGTAACTCATTAAGCTTTAACGGCACTGCGTATTTCACGCCGTATGTACGTCTTGATAGTGCAAATGTGCTCGTTTCATCATCAGCGTTGGGAAACCAATGGTATTTCAATGGAAACCCGATACCCGGAGCACAAATGCAACAATATATCCCAAAAAAAACGGGCAAATATTCAGCGATGGTGAGCCAGGGTGGATGCAATAGTGGCATGTCATATCCGGTAAATTTTGTTGCCGAAAACCTCGGAATTCAATCATATCCAAATCCTTGTCATAATTACCTCTATTTATTTGAAACACAAAACCGGTTGCTGCGCTATGAGATCGTAAATATTTATGGAACCAGCATGGCAACGGGATCTTTAGTTAATAACAGTAACAGGATCAATGTAAGCAATTTAAAGCCGGGAGAATATTTTATTCGGCTTACCGACAAGAAAACAAATGAAAAAACAACTATTACATTTATAAAAATTTGATTTTCCCTGCGTGTCTGACTTACAAAGAAAGTAATGTAAGAGATGTATTGGGAGATTTTAAGAAGTTAGCAAAAATACGGAATCTTTAAGCAACGGTTATGTGCAGATTTGAAAGCCCGCAACAGAGCCGGCAAAAAGCATCCGCCACACAGGAACGATTTTACTTCGTCCAAGATAGTTTATGCGTTTGAGAAGCGGAATTACTATTTCCTTGCTCTACCAACAGCCCTCACCTCCTCATCATCCAGAACAGGAGAAACAACTGAATCGAGAAACGGAATCCAGTTAAGTGCCCAATTTGCTATTGCGGCTGCATCATCTGATTCAAAAATGGCAACGCCTGTACCGGCGGATACATCGTGCCAGCGGCCAATCAGTTTTATTTTATCGCCCATGTCAGCGGCATCATCTGCAGCGGACATTGCAGAAAATCCCTTTAGCGCTTCCAGCCTTTTATCCTGATGAAGCCGCCAGGTCAACAAAAATTTCATAGTTGTATATTTAGTTATTAATAAATTATGCAAGGGAAAGCAACAGAGGTGAAAGGCTAAAAGTTTTCAGGAGCGATTGGACTTATAGAGAAGGGACTCTTAATTTTGAGAAATATTCAAAGGGTATCCAGTCGCAAGCTAATTATTTTGTCTGAAATCAATTAAAAATATTTTTAAAAGGCATCATAAAAATGTAAAAAACCTTCACAAAATAAACCCGATTGTACATCGGCTGCGCATTAACAAGAGCGTGTTATTTTAAAGACCATGATCTATGACAATAAACATTGAACATTTAGCAATTTGGACGGAGAATTTGGAGAAAGTAAAAGACTTTTATATTAAATACTTTGATATGCAATGCAGTGAGAAATATTACAACCCAACAAAGCAGTTCACTTCATATTTCCTATCATTTAAAAACAGTAATGTGAGAATTGAATTGATGCACCGACCCGGCATTTTGCAGCATATTGGCGAAAAAGGTATTACAAATGGGTTGGCACATTTTACCATTTCGGTTGGTAGCAAAGAGGCGGTCGACATACTTACCGTAAGGTTGGGAACCGACAATGGTATTATTCAGAGCGAACCCAGAACAACGGCAGATGACTATTACGAAAGTGTGGTTTTAGACCTGAAGGCAACTTGATCGAAATTACAGAATAAAAGTACCTAACGATGTATCTTCCCTGATCGTGTTTGGTTTTGCTTTAGTTGCCGTTATCGCAAGCCAATTTCAATTGGGGCCTTCAGATTCTTTTTCCCTTCCTCTGAATCCATTGCAGCATTGATCAGTTTGCTCAACTGATCGGGCGTCAGATTACATTTCATGTTTACATAAACCAATTGTTTTTCCTCAGGCGAGGAAATCGCAATGGATATTTTTTTTATGACATTTTTGTCATTTTGATCCGCTTTTAAATAGATCCACTGATCTCCCTGGTGCACAAAACTGAGGACGAATCATTATTCAATTCTGTATGTTATTTTTATAAAAAAAAGTTATGGC
>JAICYZ010000267.1 GCA_025933935.1 Chitinophagaceae bacterium | reverse complement strand
ATAAATTTTGAGGCAAAGAAATTGATGTAAGAATGAGAAAATGTGAAGACGTGAACATGTGAAAATTCATTATGAAAAAAATTGTAACTGATTCCGGAATAGAAATCAAAAAAGTATATACCTCCGAAGATCTACCCGAAGATATTTCTGATGACATGCCCGGAAAATTTCCCTTTACCCGCGGTGTAAAGGAAGATATGTACCGCGGCAAATTATGGACAATGCGACAGTATTCCGGGTTTAGTACTGCTGAAGAAAGTAACCGGCGATACCATTATTTAATTTCCCAGGGTGTCAGCGGCCTAAGTGTCGCTTTTGATCTTCCTACTCAAATTGGTTATGACAGCGATGATCCGTTGGCAGAAGGGGAGGTCGGAAAAGCGGGCGTAGCAATAGATTCAATAGATGACATGGAAGCGCTGTTTGCCGGCATCAAATTGCAGGATGTTTCCACCTCAATGACCATCAATTCAACTGCATTTATTTTACTCGCTTTTTACGTAGCGATCGCAAAAAAACAAGGAGCCGATCTGAAAAACCTGCAGGGTACCATTCAGAATGATATTTTGAAGGAATACGCTGCCCGCGGTACTTATATTTATCCGCCGAAACCTTCCATGCGCATTATCACGGATATTTTTGAATGGTGCAGCAAAGAACTTCCGAAATGGAATACGATATCTATTTCCGGTTATCATATTCGTGAAGCCGGAAGTACGGCTGCGCAGGAAATTGCCTTTACCCTGAGCAATGGAAAAGCATATGTAAAGGCAGCTTTGCAAAAAGGATTGGACATTAATATTTTCGGAAAAAGATTGTCTTTCTTTTTCAATTCACACAACAATCTATTCCAGGAAGTAGCAAAGTTTCGGGCTGCGAGAAAGATGTGGGCAAAAATAATGAAAGACCTGGGCGCAACCGACGAAAAAGCAATGATGATGCGCTTTCACACACAAACCGGTGGAAGCACACTTACGGCGCAGCAACCGTTAAATAACATCAGCCGCGTTACGTTACAAACGCTTGCGGCCGTACTGGGTGGCACACAAAGCCTGCATACAAATGGCTATGATGAAGCCCTGAATTTACCAACAGAAGAAGCTGCCCAAATCGCTTTGAGAACCCAACAAGTTGTGGCTTTTGAAAGTGGTGTTGCTGACACTGCCGATCCTTTGGCAGGAAGTTTTTTTGTAGAAAAACTAACAGAAGAAGTAGCGCAAAAAGCATGGGAATTAATTGGTACAATTGATGCGATGGGTGGAAGTGTGAAGGCGATCGAAGAAGGATTTATGCAAAATGAAATTGCTGAAAGCGCTTACAATTATCAGAGAAATATCGAAACAAAAGATAAAATAATTGTTGGTGTTAATTCGTTTATTTCCGACAATGAAATTTCGCCTCCTCCTTTTAAAGTTGACGATAATATAAGGCAGGTTCAAATAAATAAGATCAACGCTCTGAAAGAAAAAAGAGATAATAATAAAGTGGAAAGTTGTTTGCGAAACATTGAGGAGCATGCAACGAACGGGCAAAATTTAATGTCTGTTGTTATCGATGCAGTAGAAAATTTTTGCACGCTTGGAGAAATTTCTAACCGGCTCAGGAAAGTTTTTGGAGAATACAAACAGTGAGTTTAATAAAGCGAGTTGATTTTTTATGAAATACATTTTTATTTTTCTTTTTATTTGCGCTGCAACGCGAAGTGATGCACAAAAATATATTTTGCTGGATAAAGCGATGGCACAGCCGGCATTTTACAGCGATCAACTTTCTGTTTCCGAGAAGTTCAAAGGGTTTTTTCCCGTTGAGAAAAAAGAACTCGGAAAATTTATTGCGGCGCTGGAAGAAATTGCAACCAGATTGTCTTCAAAGAAGATTTCCGGAGAAGCGAAGCAATATCAAATCGGTTGTACCAAATTTAAGGGTGATGCCTTCCCACTTGCCAGAGGTGAAAGATTGGATTATGTACTTACCTCAAACTGTGATGGCGTAAAAGTTTCGATGCATTTGGTAGATGCAAGAATAAACAATGAAAACAATGCTTATTTTGTAAATACCTGGATAAAATATATTAAAAATGCCGTAAAGATTGCCACTGCGAAAAAACGGCAGAACAACAAATAACCCGGATTCTTTATTTCCTGGTACATTTCTTTTTAAATCTTTATTTTTCTTTAAATCGGAAGAACGATTTTCCTTCATTCGTGTATTGTATACAAACCAAATGTTTGAACCCGCTCATGGCGACATGAACCGCTGTAATAATAGAGCAACAAATAACCTTAATTCTGCATTTCGTTTCTGCATATTCCTACCAAAACTCATTTCATTTTCCTGAAAATCAAAATCACTTCTTTTGCTGAAATATCTGAAAATCAAACAAAAGTATTTACCTTTTAATTGGTTTTATTTTTAAAAACACTAATTTAGATTTTTAAATAGTTGTTTAACTAACTAATTTTTATGCTGTACAAAAGAAATATCAATAAGGTAGCGGTTTTAGGAAGCGGAGTTATGGGAAGCCGCATTGCATGTTTGTTTGCAGGAATTGGAGTGCGGGTTTTATTGCTCGATATTCCACCAAAAGAATTGACTGAGGCAGAAAAGAAAAAAGGATTAGCTATTGATAGTCCGGTGGTAAAAAACCGGATTGTAAATGAGGCGTTGGCGGCTGCGGTAAAATCTTCACCATCGCCACTTTACAGCAAAGACGATCTAAAAAATATTACCACCGGAAATTTTGAAGACAATATGAAAGATATTGCTTCAACTGACTGGATTATTGAAGTAGTAGTAGAAAGGCTGGATATTAAAAAGCTCGTTTTCGAGCAGGTTGAAAAATTTCGCAAACCTGGCACACTGGTTACTTCCAACACTTCCGGCATTCCGATCCATTTAATGGCAGAAGGACGCAGCGATGATTTTAAAAAGCATTTTTGTGGTACACATTTCTTTAATCCACCAAGATATTTACGCCTTCTCGAAATCATTCCTACCGCGTTTACAGATAAAGAAGTGGTTGATTTTTTAATGCATTATGGTGACTTGTTTCTGGGCAAAACAACCGTTTTGTGCAAAGACACACCGGCTTTTATCGCCAATAGAATCGGAGTCTTCAGCATCATGTCCATTTTCCATTTGATGGACAAACTCGATTTGAATATCGATGAAATAGAAGCGCTCACCGGCACCATCATTGGACATCCAAAATCTGCAACTTTTCGTACCGCTGACGTTGTCGGGATTGATACGCTGGTAAAAGTCGCAGTTGGAGTCGGTGAAAGTTGTCCTGATGACGAAGCCAAAGGAATATTTGCGATTCCATCCTGGTTACAAAGAATGGTAGACAATAAATGGCTGGGTGACAAGACAGGGCAAGGCTTTTTTAAGAAAACAAAAACGACAACCGGACAAAAAGAAATCCTGACGCTTAATCTCAAAACATTCGAATACGAGACGCGCCAGAAACCAAAGTTTGCCACAATCGAAACTGCAAAACCAATTGAAGATCTGAAAGAAAGATTGAAAGCTTTATCAGCCGGAAAAGATAAAGCGGGTGAATTTTATCGGAAGTTTCATTCAGCACTTTTCTCTTATATTTCGAATCGTATTCCTGAAATAAGCAATGAACTTTACCGCATCGATGATGCTATGAAAGCGGGCTTTGGCTGGGAATTGGGGCCTTTTGAAGTGTGGGATGTTTTAGGAGTAAAGCAAACAGTGGAATCAATGAAAACCGCCGGCTATGAAGTTGCTTCATGGGTAACTGACTTTGTTGCTGACGGAAATAATTCTTTTTATAAGGTTGAAAACGGAAAACGTTTATACTACGACGTTGGTAGCAAGACACATGTGCCGGTTCCCGGCGGAGCGTCCTTTATCATTCTAAGCGATTTAAAAGAAAAAATTGTTTGGAAAAACAGCGCATGCAATGTTTCTGATCTGGGCGACGACGTGATTGCATTGAATTGGAATACGAAAATGGGAAGCATCGGCGGAGAAGTTTTAGAAGCATTGAACAAGTCTATTGCGATTGCAGAAGAAAAATATAAAGGGCTGGTGATAGCGAATGAAGCTGCACAATTCAGTGCAGGAGCAAACGTGGGAATGATCTTTATGCTGGCAGCCGAACAGGAATATGATGAACTCGATATGGCGGTTCGTTTGTTTCAAAATACTACTATGAGAATCCGTTATTCATCTATTCCGGTCGTTGTTGCGCCCCACGCGCTTACATTGGGTGGGGGATGCGAAATTTGTTTACATGCAGATAAAGTGCAGGCTGCAGCAGAAAGTTATATCGGTTTGGTGGAAGTTGGAGTGGGACTGATTCCTGGTGGAGGCGGTACCAAAGAATTTACCTTACGCGCTTCAGATGCCATTCAGCATAATGAGCCGGAAACCATTCCATTACAAAACAGGTTTATTACTATTGGCACAGCAAAAGTTTCGACTTCAGCATTTGAAGCATTTGAGATTGGAATATTACGGAAAGGTCATGATGAAATTTCCATGAATCAATCGAGGAGAATTGCAGACGCGAAAGCGGGCGTTATAGATTTATATGACAGGGGCTATACGACACCCGTTCAACGGACAGACATTAAAGTTTTGGGACGTTCCGGGCTGGGTATGTTATATGCCGGTATCAATGGAATGTATCGTGGAAATTACATCACCGAATATGATGTTTTTATTGCCAAAAAACTCGCATATGTCATGTGTGGGGGCGATTTGAGTGAAGCAACGCTGGTAAATGAACAGTACTTATTGAACCTCGAACGGGAGGCATTTTTAAGCCTTTGCGGGGAAAAGAAAACCCTGGAAAGATTGCAAAGCGTTTTAAAAAGCGGCAAGCCTGTGAGGAATTAAACCAATACATTTCCACAAATTTTTAAAAATATTTTTCAAAAAGTTTTGAATAATCAAAACCCGTATTATCTTTGCATTCCCTAAAGCACAATAAAACAAAACTTACTTGCATCTATCGCGACTTACAGTGGTACAATTCCCTGAATTGAATTGATTTTCTGCTTATATCCTTCGAAAAATAGTAATTCCGGTTTCTCTGAATTAAATCTTTTTTAATTCCTTTCCATCCTCTGTAATTACCTCATTAAACTTTTTTTTAAATAAAGAAAAATAATTCTGTATGAGGAGCGTTATCTTAACTGTTTATAAATCTTT
>JAICYZ010000273.1 GCA_025933935.1 Chitinophagaceae bacterium | reverse complement strand
CCCTCTCACAAATACCGTAGCCTTTCTTTTGTAACCTCCTTCCACGAGGTGCAACCGGCTAAGCCCAGGGTAAGATCAACATCGGCAAGTAAATTTTGGATTACGTCGGTTACGCCTTCTTCTCCGCCAAGCGCCAAAGCAAAAGCATAAGGACGGCCAACTAAAACCGCTTTTGCTCCAAGCGCCATCGCTTTAAAAACATCCGCGGCACTCCGGATGCCGCTGTCGAATAAAATGGTTGTTTTTTCTCCAACAGCATCATTAATTACAGGCAACATATCCAAAGCAGCTACTGCCCCATCCAATTGTCTGCCACCATGATTAGAAACAATAATTCCATCGGCGCCATTATCTATTGCCTTTTTAGCATCGTCCGGATGCTGAATACCTTTTACAATAACAGGCAAATTCGTACATTCTTTTATAAAAGAAAGATCGCTCCAATTTAATGAAGGATTTGAAAAACATTCAGCAAAATGCATCAACGTTTTCATTGGATCTTTTGCCGGATCACCTATCGCTTTCAAAAAAGCCGGATCGCTGAAATAATTGGCCATTCCTTCATTGTATAGAAATGGCAAATACGCATTTTGAATGTCCCTTTCTCTCCACGCAAACAATCTTGTATCAAGCGTTACAACAATGGCACTGTATCCTGCATTTTGCGCCCGCAAAAGAACGCTTCTGGTAAAATGATTATTTCGTCCCCAATAAAGCTGAAACCAACGGGTATTGCCTTCGCTTGCATCGGCAACTTCTTCCAGTGTTTTGGATGATACGGTGCTGACAGTAATGGGTACAGCAAGTTTTTTTGCAGCATTTGCTACAGCAATTTCGGCGTCAGGATGGGCAATTGATAAAACTCCAACAGGCGCCAGCAAAATCGGCGAAGGCAATTTTTTCCCAAATAATTCTACTGAAATATCCCTTTGAGAAACATCGCCCATCATTCGCGGAACAATTTGCCATTTACCAAACGCCTTTAAATTATTATACATGGTAGCTTCTGCGCCTGCTCCTCCTGCGATATAAGCGAATGCTTCAGGCTTCATTATTTCTGATGCTTTCTTTTCTAACTCTTTGAAAGATACCGGCAGCCTTGGTTTTATGTTTTGCGCGCCTTGCAGGTAGATTCCCATTTGGTGTTGCATACCGCCGGATAGTGTGGATTTTACGGGTAAGTTCATAAAAGTCTTTTAAAGAAGTTTTCTTTTTTCGTGGATGCGCTCGCGCAGGTTATTAAAAAATATCTGGCGGTTTTTTTCACTGATTTCGCTAATAAGTGTTGATTTGCGCATTATTATTTTCAAGGTATCGAAGGTGTAATTGATAAATTCTTTATTATTGGTCATCATGTAATTGATTACATTATGGTTCAGAAACACCATTCGTTCTCCATCCAGTTCCACCGCAATGGTATTATCGCCGAGGACAAAATCATTTATAAAAACACTGTATTTTACTTTTTCATTTTGATCCGGTTTTTGAAACGGGAATTTGTATCCATATTCCACCTGGGTTTCAATATGGCTTACCAACTTTTCAAGACAATCATACACGATGGCAATATCTTCATCTGATTTGAAAATTTTTGTTTCCCTGTAATAATCTATCTGGCGTATGGTTGTGTTGATACAATCAAGATTCCATATTTCAGTGGAAGGGATCTGCAGATACAGGTCAGAAATTTTTTTACCAGTTTTATTAAATATATCTATAAAATCCTCCAGCAAAAAACGCTCACGGTTAAATTTAGGATAGTCCAGGTCATAACGAATCCAGAAATAACATTTGAATGCGGCCAGCTCGGGAAACATAAAATGATGAAAAATGGGAATGTCCTTATTAAGATAAAATAAATTCCTGTTGGTGGCTTTGAGAAAAAATTCTAACTGCTTTACAATTCCCTGCAAATAATTTTCAAAATCAAAATCGTCCCTTTCAATATTCTTTCCCCAAAAGACCAGCGCATCTCTTTTAACATGCAACAAACTATCAAGAGAAATCTTATAGTGATCGGCCAGCAACTGAATCTCATCAAATGTAAGAGGTTTTTCACCGCGCAGTCGCCTGTAAGCACTGTCATTACTGATATGTAGCAATTCGGCGATCGCGTCCACCAGGGACAGATGTAATGGAAGCTGGCTTTTGATCTTTCTTAAAAAATCTATCTGAAGCTCGGTGACATCCATGTTCTTAATTTATACATTAAATATATGCAGTAAAGCAACAAATCGAGCAGAATATGCAAAAAATGCAAATATGCGTCGCCCACCCTTCATCTGTTGCCGAAAATGCAAATCAATTACCGGGAGTTAGCAAACATCAATTAGGAAACAGGTAAGCTGAGATTCAACTTTACATCAGAAAATTTATCGCCTAAAAAATCATTGAAATGAAATTAATTTCGCTCTTTCTGACGCCAATGATTCTCTTGTCGTCGTTTGCATTACAAGCCCAAGCAATTTAGGTATTACTGCCACATCATCATTCATAAAAATCAAAAAGCCATGAAACAGTTTCCCATTTTTATTTTCCTCGTAAGTTTCAGTCTGATTGTTTTTTCACAAAAGCATAAGCTGGATCGTATCAGCATTGCAATTACCACGTTGCATACTGATCTTCCATTTGGCAGTTTCGGCAAGCTTTTTACAGAAGAGTTTCATCCCGGCATTGAAATAGGAACAGGTTTCAACTGGAAAATAAAACCCAAACACGAGTGGTTTGAAACCTTTAAGCTCGGTTATTCTTATCAACGCTTCGTTCAGCATACGATACCATTCTATTCTGAATTTGGATACCGACATAATTTTTTAAAAACATTTGCTGCGAACGTCGCATTGGGCGCCGGTTATCTTCATGCGATTTCTGCAGAAAAAGTTTTTAAGTTGGAGAAAGACGGAACTTATAAAAAGAAAACCAATGTCGGCAGATCGCAGGCAATGGCAAGTTTCAGTGTGGGTATTGATGGAAAAATATCTTCTTCAGGAGCCAAACTTTTTCTCAATTATCAGCAGCGACTGCAATTTCCATTTATCAGATCGTATGTTCCGTTGTTACCTACCAATATGATGATGCTTGGCGTTAAGTTTCCTTTTAAATCAAAATAATTTTTAAAAAGAAATATTATGAAAAAGAAGCTTTCCTTACTATTATCAGTTGCTGCAATTTTATTCAGTTCCTGCAATGTAGCCACTACATTATATCCCATTTCAACAGATGAGAACGATTTTATTTTCAAAAAGGAATTAATCGGCAAATGGAAAGAAATTAAAGATTCTTCCGGTTATATTCAAGTAGATACTGTTGCGGGCAAAAATAAAACACTGTTTCTGGTAACCATATTAAGTCCCGATGAAGAGAATAAAGCTATCATCGATACATCCTGCTTTATGTTGCGCCTTATCCAATTAAAAAAAGAGTATTTTTTAGATTGCCAGTTAGATATCAGCAATACCTTTCCCAAAAATAAAGGCGATTATGCCCAATGGCTCATCGCAAGGCATTTTATCATAAAAATTTCTTTCGATGGAAAAGATAAAATTTACACCTCTTATCCTGCTTCTGATAAACTAATACAATTAATTATTGGGAAAAAGTTATCTCTTAATTATAGCAAAATCAATAAGAACGATTATTTTATTTTAAATAACCCCTCCGAACTTCAAAAAGCATTAATTGAATCTCAAAAATATCCGGCTTTATATGAAGACAAAGATGTTTTTATGCGAATAAAATAAAAGCATAGAATTAATTAACCATCATTTAAAAAACTATTTCCAATAATTTTTAAATCTGAAGCAATGAAACCGGTATTTATTCTTTTACTGTGCGCCTCTTTGGTTGCATGTAAGAAAGCCCAGATTACAGAAACCAGGAGCATTGGCCCTGATGCTTCGTGGAACGACAGCAGTGATGTCCATCCGAAAAACGCAGCATTAAAAGCATTGCTGGAAAAATATACAAAAAAAGGATTACCCGGGATTTCGTTGTTGGTAAATGACCGGAACGGGACGTGGATAGGTGCAGCAGGCAAAGCTGACATTGCCAACAATATAGACTTTGTACCCGGAACAGTTTCAAAGGCCGCCAGCATTACCAAACTTCTTGTGGGAACATTGGTCTTTAACCTCATGGAAGATTCCGTGCACACAGGAATTGGATATAAAGACCTGGATACAAAAATTAATCATTGGTTGCCTGGAAGAATTACCAATCATATTGCAAACGGCAATGAAGTCACATTGGGCCAGTGTATGAAACACGAAACGGGAATACCTGATATCATCGAACAAAACAGTTTTTATCTCGCCGTGCTCAATAATCCAAATAAAAAATGGCAACCGGAAGAATTGCTTTCATACATTTATGATAAACCTGCAGTATTTGCCCCCTCTGATACTGCCATTTATTCCAACACGAATTTTATCCTTGTTGCCATGATCATTGAAGTACAAACAGGAAAAAAACATTCGGATCTTTTAAAAGAACTCATCCTGGATCCGCTTGGTATGATGCACACTTACTACCAGCCGCATGATCAATTGCCCAATAATGTGGCGCAAGGCTATTTCGATTTGTATAACAACAACACCATCGTGAATGTGTCTAACCTGGTTACCGGAAGCGGCAATGGATATGGTGGAATTTACAGCAATGTATTTGACCTTTTCAAATTTGCCGATGCGCTGTTTATCAAAAAGACGCTGTTGAAACCATCTTCAATGGCCATCATGCAAACATGGGGAAAGCCGGATGGTTCTAATTTATATGGATATGCGATTCAGAAATCGTATATGGATAACGGAATAGATTCTGGTATCGGGCATAAAGGCAGAGACGTTGGTTATTCAGCAAACCTTTTTTATTTCCCTAACAAAGGAGTCACTCATATTTTCTTTGTGAATTATGGAACTGATGGTGATAGTAAATTGCGCCAGACGTTCTATGACTTCGTTAATGAGCTAGTCAATATTACGTTAAACTAATCGAGCGCAATTTCAGATGTGCCGCAGTTTACAAACCTTTGCATCGGTTATTGAATTTTCAATCTTAAAACGATAACAAAATAAAAAGTAATACAAAAATATCGGGCT
>JAICYZ010000307.1 GCA_025933935.1 Chitinophagaceae bacterium | reverse complement strand
TTTCAGGCTTTCAATAATATCATTAAATGTATAATTATTAGGGCGGTAATAGGGCAAATAAATTTCTTCACGCGCAGAATTGGTACTCACACGAATACTGTTCAAACCTGCTTCACATAAGGCTTTCACTGCTTTTGGATCGCTGCCGTTTGTATTAATATTGATGCTTCCTTTTTCGGTATGCTTTCTTATTTCTAAAATAGATTCCCTTATCGTTTTCCACATCAATAAAGGTTCGCCTTCGCAACCCTGTCCGAAACTTACAATTGGAAAAGGAGCGGTTTCCAAATGCGGAACTGTGTATTCAATTATTTCTTCGGCTGTGGGTTTAAAAGTCAACCGGTCTTGTGTGGAGACAATCGTTTCTTCCTGTGGCTGAAAAGAAATACAGCCGATACAATTTGCATTACACGCGGGCGAACTGGGAACAGGGCATTCCCATCTTCCCATAAAATAATTTCTTGCAGCCGGACAATGATAAGTGAGACAACAATTATTTGCGAGATGCTGAACCAAACGGTTGTGCTTATACTCGGATAAAAATTCTTTTACCCCTCTTTCAATTTTCTCTTCATTAAATCCTTCGCTTTCCTGCCGCACATCCTTTTCAATTCTAACTGCTGTCACGTAAAATTTATTATCATACCAACCTGCTGCTGTGTAACAAAAAAGAGGCAATGTTTCTGCATTTCGAAGAGTTTCATAAGCGGCAAGAAAAGTTCCTGTAAATGCCGGGGGAATAAAAGCAGCAACGGCCCAGCCTTTTTCACACAACCGCATTTCCCCGGTTTTTACGTCTATGCCAATGCCGTGCCTGTGGGGAAGTTCGTATAGTTGGCCGCCTTTTGGAAGTTCGATCCATTCTTCATTTTCTACAGGCAATGCATCCCATCCGCTGCGGCCACACACATACAATGAAGTGTCTTCAAAGATGTTTCCTTTGCCATCAGAATAAAGAAGAAATGGAGAATGTTTCATTGGTGAATGGTGAATGGTGAATGGTGAATTATTGAACTTTCAATTGTGACCGTGCGAAGGAATTAAATTGTTGTTCGTTTACACTTTTCTGATTCTCGATTTCAGCCTGAATTAATTTGTCATTTTTAAAATCAAGGGTAAGAACATTATCTTTCACAATCACATTATTAAACAAATTCCAGTCGTATTCTTTTGATGGAAAACTAAACCGAGTTATTTTTTCCGGAGTAAAAACAAATTGAATTTTTTGCAAAGTTAAATGATACAAAATGCCCAAAATCACCAGCGCCGTTACCATTAAATAATTCTGCAAGCCTAGCCAGCAGCCGGCAAGAACAAAAAGTAATACCTGGTCCAGGTAATTTCCCTGTTTATATTTTTTAATAAAATAAAGGCGCATAAAAACATAAATGCCAATAAGCAAAATCGCCGATGCTGCTTCGTAACGATATCGATCATAAAATAACAGGTAGATAAAAATAGCAAGGTTCAACAAGAGGATGATGAGCGCGATGTGGCGATACGATTTTATTTTATCATTTTTTAAAATGATATCAAATTGTTGCATATTTTTCATTTGAAGCAATCAGCAGATTGCATAATTTAAAAAGAACACGGGCGCCAACATTTTCATCCCATTCATTCGCACTTACGCCGATCTCATTGAGGTCAAACCCAATAAACTGCCTGCCGCTTTCGATTATTTTTCTGAATAAATAATAAACCTGTTGTGTTTCAAAACCGCCAGGAACAGGGGTTCCGGTGTTAGGACATAATTTTGGATCCAAACCATCAATGTCGAAACTGATGTAAACTTTTTGCGGCAGTTGCTCAATGATATCTTCTACAATTTGCTTCCACGTGTCACCGTCGAAGCTTCTTTCTTTGATTTCTTTATCGAAAAAAGTAACTATGCGTCCATTGCTGTTTTTGATATAATCAACCTCGCCCGAGGAATAATCCCTGATTCCCGCCTGGACTAATTTTATCAGCTGTGGAATTTCCTCTAATGCATTATACATAATAGACGCATGGGAATAAGTAAGATTTTCATAAGAAGAACGCAGATCCGCATGCGCATCTACTTGCAACATTCCAAATTCTCCATACTTTTCTGCAATGGCTTTATAAAATCCAAATGGAGCACTGTGATCGCCACCCAAAATACCAACTAATTTTCCTTTGTCTAATAACTCTTTAGTTTGTTCATAAACCCATTCATTTAAAAACACACTTCCCTCGTTGATTTCACGCAATACTTTTTGCATAAATTTATTGTCACAAAGCGCATCACCTTCTGCTATGTAATTTATGTAGAGTTCGGCCTCTTTACGCAGGTAATCGCTTTTGGCAAGTACATTCTTGTCGATCTCCCGTAAAAAAATTCCTTGTTTCCAACCACTTGCATAGTCATCATCGGTCAAATCCACCTGGAGGCTTGCACGACAAATTTTTTCTGTAGCCCTTGCTGTTCCCGCTTTATAGCTCACTGTTACTTCCCACGGAACCGGTAAAATAACCAGTTTTGCGTCTTCTTCTGTAAAAGGAAGCCCAAAAATTCCATTGTTTGGATTGCCTGCCGAATCGGGATCAAAATGGGTAAGATCAGCCATTATTTAAAATCTTAATTTTTTTTTTGGACGGCAAAGGTAGTAAGGATAAAATTAATCGGAATGCGCGTTAACAATGTATTAGACAGTTTGTGAAAAACTTGTTTTACAGTAAATCGGCAAATAACAGCGATTGGTATTTGTCCAGCAATTGGTTTTGGAATTCTTTTTGTGTCGATATAACAACAAAAGCTAAATTATGGAAGAACAAAAGTTTCAATTTCAGATTGACGGGATACCTTATATGGTAACCGTTATTCCGTTTGATTTCAACAATGAAAAACGATTCCGCGTAAGTTATAATGGTGGGCAAGAAGATATTTTTGCATGGGATTCTGATATAAAAAGATTGAGAGCCATTGATGATGATGCTTCTACCCTGCCTGACAGTCTTGGATTGGCGATTTCCAATAAAATTGAATCGTTGGGTTATTAGATTCAAATTACAGGAATGACATTGAATTATTTCGATAGTAATATAATAATATAACAATATAACTATTGCGCATGTAGCATTATTCCTTATTCTTTGTATCGATCAAAATTGTAACCGGACCATCATTCAATAATTCAACTTTCATATCGGCACCAAATTCTCCGGTAAAAATTTCTTTTCCAAGATCTGTTTTTAACTGAGTAATCATACTTTCATAAACAGGAATGGCAACTTCTGCCTTGCTTGCTTTTAAATAAGATGGCCGGTTTCCTTTTTTGGTAGAAGCGTGTAAAGTGAACTGGCTGACGATTAAAATATCGCCATTTACATCCTTCACAGAAAGATTTGGAATTTTATTTTCATCATCAAAAATGCGAAGGTTAACAACTTTGTTACTGAGCCATTTGATGTCTTCATCTGTGTCGGCGTCCTCAATTCCAATAAATACCAGCAAACCAAGTTTTATAGCGGATTTCTCTTTATTATCAATAGTTACAGACGCTTTAGATACTCTTTGAATAACCGTTTTCATAAAATCAAATTACTAAAAAAATAAATGCCAAATTTCAAAAAAAGGAAATAATTTTTCTCCCATTTGGTGCAAAAATCGTTGAAGGCAATACCGGCGTGCATTTAGAATTTATGCACAATTCTTTTCCACACGCTGTTGATATTTTGAGATATGTTTTGTGGAGGAGAAAAAATATTTTCGTTGTCCCGCTTTACAAAAATAAATTATAAACAAAAATATTATAACAGATGTCTGATTCAAAACAAACCGGTCTTCGCTTCTCCCGGCATTTTACAAAAGAAGGTGTTTCTCCGTTTGATATGTTTGAATATGATTACCGCACTTCGGTGATCAAAAATACCACCGGTGAAGTGGTTTTTCAAATGGATAATGTAGAAGTGCCAAAGCAATGGAGCCAGATTGCAACAGACATTTTAGCTCAAAAATATTTTCGAAAAGCAGGTGTTCCACAAGCAAACGGTGGAACAGGTAGGGAAACTTCTGTAAAACAGGTTGCCCATCGCATGGCGCATTGCTGGCGGGTTTGGGGAGAGCGCAATAATTATTTTGCAACAGAAAAAGATGCCCAGGTTTTTTATGATGAATTGATTTACGGCATTTTAAACCAGGCATGTGTTCCGAATTCGCCTCAATGGTTCAATACCGGTTTGCATGAAGTTTATGGCATTACCGGAAAGCCACAGGGACATTATTTTGTAGATGGAAAGGATGGAATTTTAAAAAAATCTACTTCGGCTTATGAGCGTCCGCAACCTCACGCATGCTTTATTCTAAGTGTAGAAGATGACCTGGTAAATGATGGTGGCATTATGGATTTGTGGGTGCGTGAAGCACGGATTTTCAAATACGGAAGCGGCGT
>JAICYZ010000333.1 GCA_025933935.1 Chitinophagaceae bacterium | reverse complement strand
CGAAGGTGAAAGTTGTACGATAGATGGGACGTGCGATTAATACTTCAGCAAAAGAATAAATAATGGTGATTTTGATTTTAATAAACTCGTTTAGTTATCAAAAATTACAGGAGAAAATACAATGAACAACCTTTCCGCATTTAATAAATTTACAAGTGGCCTGAAAGAGCAGGAACATTTGATGCCGGTGTTATTCGTCGGTCATGGTTCCCCCATGAATGGAATTGAGGATAATGAATTCAGTGAACGATGGGAGCAAATGGCAAAAGAAATCCCAACACCAGCCGCTGTGCTGGTAATTTCCGCGCATTGGTTTACCAAAGGAACACGCGTCACCGCGATGGATTTCCCGGAAACCATTCATGATTTCGGTGGTTTTCCACAGGCTTTGTTTGATGTACAATATCCGGCGCCGGGAAATCCTGCGTTGGCAAAAGAAACCGCTTCGTTGCTGCATTCTGCCCATGTTGAACTGGATCACGACTGGGGTTTAGATCATGGAGCTTGGAGCGTCGTAAGGCGAATGTATCCTGAAGCGAAAATTCCGGTGTTACAACTGAGTATTGATTATAGTAAACCTCCGCAATATCATTATGAGCTTGCGAAAGAATTGTATTCATTGAGAAAAAAAGGCGTGCTGATCATGGGCAGTGGAAATATGGTGCACAATCTCAGAATGATTTCCTGGCAGAATATGAATAATGCCGGATTTGGTTATGATTGGGCCTTGACGATGAATGATAAATTCAAACAAATTATTTCTTCCGGTGATTACCAGCCTTTGATCAATTATGAAAGTCTTGGGGCTGAAGCAAGACTGGCTATTCCAACGCCGGAACATTATTTGCCGCTTTTATATTCGTTAGGTTTAAAGGGAAACAAAGACCAGATTTCTTTCTTTAACGACAAGGCAGTGGCAGGATCACTTACAATGACTTCTGTTTTAATTTATAATTGAAATAAAGAAACCGATTTTTAAATTCCGTTAATCCACAGAACAATTTAGATAATCAAAAATAAAAAATGTACAATCTGAAAATAATTTCTTCCACAGTACGTCCGGGTCGCAAGGGGCCGATAGTAGCCGAATGGATTGCAAATCTTGCAAAGCAAAACGGCAATTTTAATGTAGAATTGATCGATCTTGGAAAACTGAATTTACCCATGATGGATGAACCAAATCATCCCGTTATGAAAAATTATCAGCACGAACATACAAAGAAATGGAGTGCTAAAATTGATGAAGCGGATGCCTTCATTTTTGTAACCGCCGAGTATGATTATAATTATCCCGCGCCATTAAGAAATGCGCTGCAATATTTATCGCAGGAATGGGGTTACAAGCCCGCCGCAATTGTGAGTTACGGTGGAGTTTCGGCCGGAACAAGGGCCGCCAATGCTTTAAAGGCCGACCTGTCGACGCTGAGAATGGTTCCCATTGCAGAGTCCGTGAACTTTCCATTTTTTCAACATAATATTAATGACCGGAATGAATTTGTTGTGAATGAAATTTCTCGTAAAGCGGCGATGAACATGTTGAAACAATTGGTGCGCTGGACAAAAGGATTGAAAGCGATTAAAGAAGATAAAGAATAGGATTAGGAAAGAAGAATTTGCATTAATTGTTTGTTTGTTGTTTTTTTTATTTGTGCAGAAAGTCTGCCATAGAATCCAATTAACAATTAAAAATACAAATTATGAAATCGTTAGAAAACAAAGTCGCCGTCATTACCGGCGGAGGTTCCGGTATCGGTAAAGCCATCTCTTTACTTTACGCAAAAGAAGGTGCAAAAATTGTGGTATCAGATATTAGCGAAAAAGCAGGAAATGAAGCAGTTTCAGAAATAAAATCGAACGGTGGAGAAGCTGTTTTTATCAAAGCTGATACTTCGAGATCTGAGGACAGTAAAAATTTGATAGAACAGGCTGTAAAGCAATTTGGCGGATTGCACATTGCTGTCAATAATGCCGGTATCGGAGGGCCGATAAGTCCTGTTGGTGAATACCCGGTCGATGGATGGGATAAAGTGATCGCCATCAATTTATCAGGTGTGTTTTACGGCATGCGTTATCAAATTCCTGCGATGCTAAAATCGGGCGGAGGCAGCATCGTAAATATGGCTTCGATTCTTGGAAAAGTTGGAACAAAAGGCTCTGCCGCTTATGTGGCTGCAAAACATGGAGTGATTGGCCTGACAGAATCCGCTGCGTTGGAATATGCTGATCAAAAAATAAGGATCAATGCCGTTGGGCCTGGTTATATTAAAACCCCATTGCTCGAATCGCTGGACGAAGCGACAATGAACGCTTTGGTCGGCTTGCATCCGATGGGAAGATTGGGCGAATCAAATGAAGTAGCGGAACTCGCTTTGTGGCTTAATTCTGATAAAGCATCTTTCGTTACAGGGGCTTATTATAATGTTGATGGCGGATATTTAGCGCAATAGTACTATGGATCTTTTAACCATCATCACCATACTACTTTGTATCAGTGCGATATTTTCTTATCTGAATGAGCGGTTTATAAAACTTCCCGCAACAATTGGCGTAGTTACTATCTCGGTGGTCGTTTCCGTATTGATCTTAATAGCGGGCAAAACAGGAGCCGGGTTGTCTAAAACAATTATTACGCTGGCTGCCGGTATTAATTTTTCAAAAGTGTTGCTGGACGTTATGCTAGGGTTATTGCTTTTTGCAAGTGCGCTTCATTTCGATTATAATAAGCTTAAGGAACAACGTTGGCCGGTAGTATTATTGAGCACGCTTGGTGTTATTATTTCCACTTTTGTTTTTGGCGGATTGATTTACCTGGCATTAATAGTTCTGCCTTTTAATATTCCTTTTATTTACTGTTTGGTTTTCGGTGCACTTATTTCACCTACGGATCCAATTGCAGTGGCGGCAATTTTAAAAAAATCGAAAATATCACCAAGGCTTAATACGATCATATCAGGAGAATCGCTCTTTAATGATGCTGTTGGCCTGGTTCTTTTTATCACTCTTTTAAATATTGCAGAGCAGTCTGGCGCAAGTTTAACTGTTGCCGGGATAGCACGATTATTCGCACAGGAAGTATTGGGAGGAATCGGTATAGGACTGATAGCGGGTTTTTTGGGATACAGAATGATCAGATCTGTGAAAAATTTTCAGACGATGTTATTAATATCTGTTGCGCTTGTCATGGCAATTTCTTTCATTGCTCATCAATTAAACGCATCCATTCCATTGTCTGCAGTTACCGCGGGATTGATCATTGGAAATGAAAGTCTAGATAAAAAGCATATCGTCAACCAGTTTCTCAGCAGAATTTGGCAATTGTTGGATGATGTGCTGAATACAATTTTGTTTGTAATGATTGGTCTTCAGTTAGTGCTGATGCCTTTCGTTGATAATTATTGGCTTGTTGGGATTCTTTCGATCATTGTGATTTTAATTGCCAGACTGATAAGCGTTTTTCTACCGGCGGTATTTTTATTGCACAAGGTTAATTTCCGTAGTCTTTCCATCCTTACCTGGGCTGGTTTGCGCGGAGGCATATCTGTTGCAATGGCGTTATCACTTCCTGATTCACCTTATCGTGAGATTATTCTTTCAAGCTGTTATTTTATTGTGATCTTTTCTATTATTATCCAGGGACTTACTTTAAATAGGTTGGTTACTAAGCTTAGCAATGAATAAATTATCCGGAAATAATATAAAATGAAGAATCGGTACGAACTAAAATGAGGCACGTTTATTCCATATCACGAAATGAAATGGAAGGATATTTTTTAAAACAAAATCAATAAACAATTTCAATCACAAATCAATGGAATTAGGATTAATCACATTTGCAGATATGGAACCGGAAACGCT
>JAICYZ010000265.1 GCA_025933935.1 Chitinophagaceae bacterium | reverse complement strand
TATTCTTGATAAAAAAAATGGCGAGTGGTTTTGGGGAATTCATGCAGATAACACGGTAATAAATGAAGATAAAATGGGCATCTGGAAATGCCCGTATCACAACAGTAGAGCTTGTATGGAGTTGATTAAACGAATTAAATAATTTTATGTCAAGAAAAACCATCCTCTGTTTCCGTCTAAAAAACAATTGATCATAATAAAAATAAAACAATGACTACACGACGCTCCTTTCTAAAAACCACTTCTGTTCTTTCAGCAGGACTGATGATTACTCCATCTGTATTTAAACCGAAAACTCCCTTAATCGGTTTGCAATTGTACACCGTTCGTGATGCGATGGGAAAAGACCCCAAAGCAACGCTGGCAAAGGTCGCAGCGATCGGCTATAATTCCGTTGAAGGTGCCACTTATACCGGGACAGAAAAATTTTATGGCATGTCGCCAAAAGAATTTAAAAATGTGCTGAAACAGAATGGCCAGGTAATGTACAGCAGCCATTACATGCTGGGCGAGCAGGAAAATAACGGCAAACCTATTAAAGGAACCATCTTGCATGATTGGAATAAAGCCGTAGATGACGCGGCGGAGGTTGGTTTAAAATACATGGTTTGCGCTTATTTGATGGATTCCGAACGTGGCGACCTGGATCATTATAAAAAAGTAGTGGAAGACTTAAATAAAGCGGGAGAAAGATGTAAAAAGTCTGGGATCCAATTGTGTTATCACAACCACAATTTTGAATTTGTAAAACAAGGAAATACTTATCCTTACGATATTTTAATGAGCGCTGATAAAAACCTTGTGAAAATGGAAATGGATATTTATTGGGTTACAAAAGCAGGCATGGATCCATTGCAACTATTCAAAAAATATCCCGGAAGATTTCCTTTATGGCATGTAAAAGATATGGATAAAACTGCTGCGAAGGACTTTACAGAAGTAGGAAATGGGATCATCAATTTTAAAGAAATTTTCAAACACAAGAATGAAGCGGGTATGAAATATTTTTATGTGGAACAGGACAAAACTCCCGGCGATCCATTTGTAAGCATCAAGGAAAGTATTGATTACATAAAGAAAAATTTGGTGTAGAGAAGATTGAATTATTTAATTATTAAACCACTCATTATCTGCGTCTCAAAAATTGAAATGCATAGAAGTCCTTATTATTTTTAAATTAAAATCATGAAGCAAATTTTAAAGCCGTTTATTTTTATTGCTTTCGTTCTCGTTTCTTTTCAGGGTTACAGCAAACCAACAAATAATGGTATTTTTCAAATCCGCGTTTATCATTTGAAAAATAATGAGCAGGTAAAAGCCACAGATGATTTCCTTCAAACTGCTTTGCTGCCTGCATTACATCGTTTTGGAATCAAAAATATTGGTGTATTTAAACCGATAGCCAATGATACGGCTAATGATAAACTGATCTACGTTTTGATTCCATATTCTTCTGTTGATCAATGGATGAAAATAAATGGTCAGTTCAATGCGGATGCATCTTATAAATCTTCAGGCGAAAAATTTTTGCACGCTGATTCAAAAAATCCTCCGTTTGTGAGATTGGAATCAATTCTATTACAACCATTTTCCGGTCAGACTTTTTTAAAGATTCCTAAAGGGAAAAACGCAGAAAGGGTTTTTGAATTGAGAAGTTATGAAAGTCCGACATGGCACCTCGCTGATAAAAAAAGAGCGATGTTCAATAAAGATGAGATGAACATTTTTAAAAGGCTTGGCTTTGATCCTGTTTTTTATGGAGAAGTGATATCGGGAAGCCGTATGCCTAACCTCATGTATATGCCGATTTTTAAGAGCGTTGAAGATAGAAACGCACAATGGAAAGTGTTTGGAAACGACGCGAAATGGAAAGAGATTTCTACCGATCCGTTTAATGAAAACAATGTTTCTGTCAATCACATTGATAGTATCCTAATGCACTCTACCGAGTATTCAGATTATTAATCAAATAAAATTTGAACCATGCTTTTTAAATCATTGAAACTTTTTATCGTAAGTTCTTTTATGATTTTATCCATAAACAGTTTTGCTCAAAAGATTGGAATTTTTGATGGACAATCGGACGTTGGAAAAGTGGTGCATAAAGGAAGTGCCAACTATAATTCTTCTTCCCAGGATTATTTGATTTCCGGCTCGGGCGCAAACATTTGGTTTTCCAACGATGAATTTCACTTTGTATGGAAAAAAATGAAAGGTGATTTTATCGTTCATGCTCGAGGGAAATTTTTAGGAAAAGGAGTTGAAGAGCATCGCAAATTTGGTTGGATGATCCGGCAAAGTTTGGATAGCAGCGCTTCTATGGTTGCAGCGACGGTTCATGGAAACGGACTCACCTCCTTGCAATATCGAAATGCTCCTCATACGAATATTGAGGAAAAACAAATGAAAATTTCCGCACCGGATGTTGTTCAACTGGAGAGAAGAGGCGATACGTTTATCATGTCTGTGGCTCATTTTGGAGAAACATTTGTAACGGAAGAAATCTCGAATGTCAAATTTGATGGCGATGTTTATGTAGGTTTATTTGTGTGCGCTCACAACAAAGATGTGGTTGAAAAAGCAACATTTGAAAATGTTAGAATCGTTGTTCCGGCATCAAAAGATCTGGTTCCTTACCGCACATTTCTTGGCAGCAATATAGAAACGATGGATGTAGCGACCGGAAAGAGAAAAATATTGTATTCGGAAAATGTTTCTCTCCAGGCGCCTAACTGGACTAAAGATGGAAAGAGTTTGATCTATAATTCTAAAGGCTCACTTTATCGTTTCGATCTGAAAACGTTGAAACCGGCTTTGCTTCCGACAGGAAAAGTAAAAGACATTAATAACGATCATGTTATTTCTTTTGATGGAAAAATGTTGGGGATCAGTGCGCTAAGTCCCGATGGTAAAATCGGTTCTACCGTTTACACCCTTCCTATCACTGGTGGCGAGCCGAAACTGATCACACCGCTTCTTGGTTTCTCTTATTTGCATGGATGGTCGCCCGACGGAAAATGGCTGACTTACACGGCGAAACGTAATAATGATCCAACGCCTGCAGGGTTTGATATTTATAAAATTCCATCAAACGGAGGAAAAGAAATTCAGTTGACACATGTGGCCGGACTTGATGACGGACCGGAATATAGTCCGGATGGAAAATACATTTATTTCAATTCTGTAAGAAGTGGACTAATGCAGTTGTGGCGCATGAAGCCGGATGGATCTGATCCCGAACATCTGACGAACGATGATTACAACAACTGGTTTGCACATGTTTCGCCGGACGGAAAATGGATCGTTTGTATCTCCTTTTTAAAAGATGAAGTGAAGCCTGATGACCATCCTTTTTATAAGCATGTTTATTTGCGAATGATGCCTGTAAGTGGCGGCCCTTTGAAAGTGATTGCTTATTTGTATGGAGGACAGGGAACGATAAACACGCCATCATGGTCGCCTGACAGTAAGAGGATTGCTTTTGTAAGCAATACAGATATGTCGAAAGAATAGGTATCGGATTACAAAAAAATGTACTTTTTTAATTTCAATAAATCATCATTTCAATAAAAAACAAAGATTAGTCATGAGCCGTTTAAAACGAATCTTTCAATTTGCCTTTTTATTTTGTAGTGCAATCATTTTTAGAGCGCAAAAGTGCGAAGCACAAGCGAATGAAAACGCCATTAACGCTAAAGTAAATGCATTGGTTAAAAAAATGACATTGGAAGAAAAAGTAGGGCAGATGGCGCAGGTGTCGATTGAATCTTTGGGAAAAGTTGAAGGAGATAATTTCGTTTTTGATCCCGCGAAATTAAAAGACGCCGTAGAAAATTACAAGATCGGTTCTATTTTAAATTCTCCGGGAATTCCATTAAAAGCTGCACAATGGAATACCATAGTTGAGCAGATTCAGAATGCAGCCAACGAAACAAAAAACAAGATTCCTGTTTTGTATGGTCTCGATGATAATCATGGTTGCAATTATGTTTTGGATGCAACTTTGTTTCCGCAGCAGATTGGACAATCTGCAACGTGGAATCCCCAATTGATTTTTAATGCAGGGGTGATCACTGCTTACGAATCAAGGGCCGCAAGCGTTCCATGGACTTTTTCCCCGGTTCTGGATCTGGGTACTAATCCGCAGTGGCCACGTATTTGGGAAGATTATGGCGAGGATCCTTATCTGGATGCAACAATGGGCGTTGAGTTTATCAAAGGCGTCCAAAATCCATTAGGATCGAAAGATAAACTGGCAGTAAGCATCAAACATTATATGGATTATTCTGATCCAAAATCAGGGCACGACAGAAGCGATTCCTGGATTCCTGAATATTATTTACGCGAATATCATTTACCTCCTTTTGCAGCAGCAGTGAAGGCCGGCGCCAGAACGGTGATGGTAAATTCTGCTTTGATCAATGGAATTCCTACACACATCAACAAACATTTGCTGACAGATATTATGAAAGACGAATTGCACTTCACCGGATTTATTGTTAGCGATTGGCAGGATATTGAAAATGTTTATCGGCGTGATCACATCACAAAAAATATCAAAGACGCAACGATGCTTGCTATCAACGCAGGAATTGATATGTCTATGATTCCATATAATTATAAAGAATTCTGTACTGATGTGATTGCATTGGTCAAAGAAGGAAAAGTACCGATGAGCAGAATTGATGATGCGGTTACAAGAATTTTGCGAGTGAAAGAAGAATTGAATCTTTTTACTACGCCAATAACTTATCTGAAAGATTATCCAAAATATGCAAGTGAAGAATTTCATAAAGCTTCCTATAACACTGCTGCGGAGTCCATCACTTTATTAAAGAATGAAAATAATATTTTACCTGTTTCAAAAACTGCAAAAATTTTGGTAACAGGCCCAAATGCCAATTCAATGCGCTGTTTGAATGGAGGATGGAGTTATACTTGGCAGGGTGAAAAAACGGATTTCTATGCAAAGCAATACAATACGATTCTCGAAGCTGTGACAAATAAATTTGGAAAAGAAAATGTAAAATACGAACAGGGAGTTGGTTACAATCAGGCATGGGGAAAATTTAATGAAGATTCTTTGGTGAATTTTGATGAAGCCGTGAAAGCCGCTGCTGATGTGGATTACATCCTGTTGTGTCTTGGTGAAAATAGTTATACAGAAACGCCTGGAAATATCAACGATATGAATTTGTCAGCCAATCAAATTACACT
>JAICYZ010000308.1 GCA_025933935.1 Chitinophagaceae bacterium | reverse complement strand
TTTCACATCAATACTCACCGGCCTGGTTTTTTTCAAAAGATTGGCATCATAGAAAAATACATAACCTGTTTGTCTCCTGATTTCCTTAAAAACCTTCTCCAGCCTCATATTTTTGGCTGTCAGGGTTACTTGCTGCGCAAAACCGCCGGCGCTTGCAGTAAGGCTGGCTGATAATAGCAGGATGGTTGTAATTTTCATCGCGAGAAAAATTTTTTTCCTGTTGAAACTGCTGCCTGTTATCCCGGGACGCGGATTAAAGGTCACAAACAACAGAAATTTTTTGATAAGTGTGCTATAGTCACAATTGGCCTTAAAAAGCATAACTTTGTTTTTGTTTTAGTTAATAATAAATGATCGGTAAGAAGTTTGTTTATTTTCGATACTAAAACTCGGCAGGGAAGTGGCTTCAACACTTTCCTGTTTTCATTTTAGCTCGTGTGAACAGTGTTTTTTTATCTTTTAATTTTTAACAGAAATATTAAGTGGGGCGGACATCGCCGCAGTTTTCAATTAATCAGGCAACACAATCAATTTCTTTCCTTCTATTTTGAAATTCACTTTGTTCCTTTCCAATATCTTCAGTACTTCTGACAAGCTTAAATCTCTTTCGATTTCTCCGGCAAATGCCCTTGGCTGGTTATTTCCTTCATAAACCACGTCTACATCGTACCAGCGCGATATTTCTTTCAGTACATTCTGAAGGCTGGCATTATTAAATTGAAAATATCCATTCTTCCAGGCCATCACTTCATTTACATCTATATCTGTTTGTATTTTTATTTCAGTATTTACCGATGCCTGTTCGCCCGGCTTTAATATACCTGATGCATCGCCATTATTTATTTTTACAGATCCTTGCAGCAAGGTCACTTTTATATCACCGTTATCATGAAAGGCATTTACATCGAAATGCGTACCCAGCACCTGGATATTCATGGAACCATTGCTCACCACAAAAGGTTTGGAAGCATCATGAAATACTTCAAAATATGCTTCCCCCGTCACCGAAACTTTTCTTTCTTTTGATTGAAAGGAAACCGGATAAGTCAAAGAGGAGCCGGCATTCAGCCATACTTTACTGTCATCGGCCAATATCATATTGATGACTTTGCTTCCGCGTGGGTTGGATAAGGTATTATATTTCATTTGCCCGGTGGCTTCTCCGGCTGTTTGCTGATAGGCAATCTCACCATTTGCAAGTTTCACTAATTTCACACTGCCGTGCATTGCCAAACTATGCTTATCTAAACTATCTAAATATACCTTTTGCCCATTTGCAAGCGTAATGAGCGCTTTGCTGACCTGTGGCGCTTTTACATCCTCAACCTTCGCTTTTGCAATCCGGGCAGGCTCAGCTCTTTTATTAACCAGGAAATAGGCGGACATACCGAGCAAAAAAATAACTGAAGCGGCTGCCCACCAATGAAAACGCGGCAAAAAGAAAATCGTGGATTTGGATTTGGATTTGGTTTGTTTATTATTCTCTTTTTCCGCATTCAGTTGTTTCATGATCCTCGCTTCAAGGATTTGCTGCATTGCAGCTTTTTCACCCTCGCTCCATTGCCATTCTCCGGTTTTGATCAATTCGTTGTACCAAATCTCTATTACCTCATTTTCCTGTGGCGTACAATCGCCTTCCCGGTACCTGTGCAATAATTCTTTAGCCTGTTGGATATCCATGAAAAAAGTTGCGTTTTATTATAGTCCGGGGAAAAGGCCGAAGGGGGTAAAAAAGATTCTCTTTTTTTTTGAGTAGCGACTGATAAAAATAATTTCAATAAGAACAGCAAACAAACATTTAGCAGTTATTTCTACTTTGCATTTAGAATTACCGTATTGTCTGGAAGAATACCAATTCTTTCCAATATATTTCCGGTAAGCCCGCCGAGTAAAAAAGATTGCTTTTCAGGACAAGTAGAAAAAAATAGCGGAGGCCAAAAGATATGTGCCTGAAGACAGATGAGTCCTGATCAAATTTAAAGCATGCTGGATATGCTTTTTAACCGTTTCTACCGAAATGCTCATCAAATCAGCGATTTCTTTGTGACTCATGTGTTCCTGACGGCTCAGTTTATAAACTTCCTGCATTTTAGCAGGCATTTTTGAAACCGTCTTGTTGATTGTTTCCTGCATCTCCTTTAGTTGCAAAGCATTTTCAGGATCAATAGAAGATATATTTATCACAACGGCGGCAAGCAAATCCAGATAATCACGATGGTGAATATTTTTTTCGATATAATGAATGCATTTATAACGAACACTCGTATGGAGATAGGCAGCAAGTGAACCATGAACATCGATCTCATTGCGGCGTTTCCATAAAGAAAGAAAAACCTCCTGAACCACATCTGCAGCTTCTTCTTTGCTACGCAATACTTTGGCTGCTGTTACAAATAATCCTTCCCAATAGCGTCGATATAATGTGGTAAATGCGTGATTGTCGCCGTCAGCCATTTGGCGCAGTAGATTGGCGTCAGTTTCAATAATTACCGAATGTATATTATCAGAATATACCATGGTTTATCACAAATAATTTTAAGAATAATCTTTACAGCTTTTTGATCTCGGCGGCAAAGAAAATAGTTTGAAATGGACTTTCAGCACTTAAACAGTTTCAATTTATGGCAATTTTTAAAAAAGAAGCAACGCAACCGATTGCATAATTTTTGAGGGAGTGAGCGCAGAAAGGGAATAGCTGCTTTGTTTAGCAGCTCAAAATAACATTTCATTATTCTAATGGCTGGCGCTGTGAGAATCTGCCATCAGCGAAAATTTCCAGGGTTAAGAAATGGAGGTTTTTGTTGGTTTACTGAAGTTGAAGTGTTTAATTTCTTCAATTACCTAACATTTTTAAAGCATTATATACTGCCTGGTGCATGATGGTCGCATGGTTCTCGTCTGGCAGATAATCGAAATAAACTTTGACGCTTTTACTTTTGGTATTCTTAATTTTTTCCGCCAACAAATTGGCATCCACCTCCATAACTCTGGGGATGTGAGTTGACGTGAGTCCTTCCTTTCCAACGCCGATATATACTTCTGTCTCTTGTGAAAAACCATTTTTCAACAACTCTGAATCTTCCGTAAGTATCGAGCCATTATTCCACCAAATGCTGGGGCTTACAATTATGTATTTATTAAAAAGAGCAGGTTTCTCCAATAGTATCTCTGTAGCTAACAGCCCTCCCAAAGATTCCCCGATCAGGGTTTTTGAAGCATTTGCGTGATATCTTCTTTCGATGTAAGGTTGTAATTCCTTTTCAATGAAAGCAATGAAGTTATCGGAGTGGCCGGTTGTGGGATATTTTTCTTTGTCCTCTTTTATGGATGTCGGAAATGTAAAATCCCTTCTTCTGTCAACGTTGGCAATTCCAACAATAATTGATTTAGGAACCCGGTTTATCCATGAAAAAGAATTGAACTGATAAAGCCCGGCAATATGGATAAAATCTTCATCCGCAGAACCATCCAGCAAATAGACAACGGGATAATGAAGCGTATCATTTTTGTTGTAGCCTTCGGGAAGATATATATTCAAGATCCGTGTTTCGCCCAATTCCTTTGATTGAACCTGATCGATCACTCCCAGTACAAATGGTTGCTCCTGATTTTTCCTGGTGGTTGTTGTTTGTGCAAATGTTGCCTGCATAAAAAACAGGAGAAATATTGCCGGGATTACTTTCATTGTTTGTGTAAAGTTTATTTGATTCTTCATCGCAAAAGTACTTTACATGAGGCCAAATAATTATCTTCCTTCACAATAAAGGGAGATTTCTCAAAGTGGCAGCAATAATACCGGCATTGGGCAGATTATTTGCGACACCACATTATTCCTATACCAGAAGTGAACTTGTCATGGCAAACAAAGATTTATAACGGGTTACTTACTTTTCGATTCCAGCACCACATCTTCAATTTTGACAGAAGGAGTAAATGCTGTTGCTGCATTCAGTTGTTTTTCTTAGATAATGATGTTATACAATTGCATTAACAGGATGATATTCCTTTGTTACCAATCTCCTACCGAAGATGGCAATAAAAATCTCAATAACAACACACCGCAATTTTAAGTGAATGCGAGGTTCTAATAAGTCAATAACTTTTATTCTACCAATTCAAATTCTGCTTCAATAAAGGCTTTCCTAAATCTATATCAGCCTGAGGAATTGGAAAATAGTAATCGCGGTTTGGATTAAACACGCGTTGGTCACCGACGGTAATATTAGGACCGGTAAAATTTACTGCTCCAGTGTTGGGATCAACTGTTCCCGGCCGCACGCCATATACATTTCCATTCATTTTCGCTTCGGCAATTTTCCACCTCTTCATGTCGTACCACCTTAGTCCTTCAAATGCAAGCTCGACCCTT
>JAICYZ010000284.1 GCA_025933935.1 Chitinophagaceae bacterium | reverse complement strand
GAATAATTAAAACTGCTCATGAAAGCCAACGAAACAAAAGTAGAAGACTTTTTGTCTTCCAATAAAACGCATTTGTAATTCCGGTTTATCAAAGAAATTATGACTGGTCAATGGAACCCCCGCTATCCTGTAGAATGCTTAAAAAATTAAAGCCGTCGCTGTTCGTAGTTTTTAACTACAGATGCCATGGTTAACTTTGATGGTCAGTAAACAAACAAATAACTGCTTTTCATGATTATGAGAATAATCCGGAATGGAGGAATATATTTACAGTAGCGCCAGAGAAAGCAGATACAAATTCCTAACTAATTCATTTATCAGCTACCAATAAAAAATCATTCATGCATACACCCAATTACAAAGAAATCCTGACAGAGGCGCTATCAACTTTGGTAGAGGTAAACGAGCGGATCTATGATTCGCTGATCTATATAGAAACGCAGGGTGAACTGAAAGAATGGAAATGATTCTGTGCCGGTGGGTGCGGTGCACCAGTTTCACTTTTGGCAGCTATTTATTTATTCTGCCACTTGTTAACCAAAACGGTATCACTAACTGAAAAGCTCCCCCTGTTATTCTTAGAATGTTCAAATAAAAAAAAGCCGCTGTCCCGAGTTTGCAACTCAGGACAAGTACATTATTTTTAGAAAAAAAATTATGGCTACAGGAGGTTATAAAGTTTCCTGATTTCGCTGCACAAAAATTGGAGTACATTCATTACAATCCGGTAGAAGAAGGAATAGTGGAAAAAGCGGAAGAATATATTTACAGTAGCGCAAGAGATTATTATTATGGAAGCAATGTGGATTATTTAATTGAATTTTTGATATGATTAAGATGTTCTGAGTTGCAAACTCAGGACAGCAGACACTTTCTATATTTGGTATTTTAAATCTAAGGACAGCAGGGGAGCCGCATTTTATTCATCATTCATAGTTTAGCTTTGGCTTCTTCCCTCAGCTTTTTGCCTTTTACTTTTCACTTTTACCTTTTGGAAAAATGAAATTTTGTCGGATTTTTTTCACAAAAAAACTGACAGGTATTTATATTTTCTGCCAACTAATCTGATAAAATATTTTGGTACAATTATTCGTGCTACATTTGCAACCCAAATAATAAATTAAATAAATTTAACAATTATGGCAAAAGAAACTTTTGAACTCTTTGATGACAGAGTTCTGGTTAAACCGAATGCGGCTGAAGAGAAAACCGCCGGTGGAATTATCATTCCTGATACAGCAAAAGAAAAACCTCAGAAAGGTACTGTAGTAGCTGTTGGAAAAGGAAAATATGCAGAACAAACCGGAAACCTGATCCCAATGCAGGTGAAAGAAGGCGATACAGTAATGTATGGCAAATACGGTGGTACTGAAATCAGCATTAATGGCGAAGATTACCTCATCATGCGCTCTTCAGATATCTTAATGAAAGTTAGTTAATTCATCTTTTAAAAATTTAATACAATAATAAAATGGCTAAACAAATATTTTTTGAAATAGAAGCCCGCAATAAAATGAAAAAGGGCGTTGATACGCTTGCAAATGCGGTAAAAGTAACTCTTGGACCAAAAGGCAGAAACGTAGTTATTGAAAAGAAATTTGGTGCTCCCCAGGTTACCAAAGACGGTGTAACTGTTGCCAAAGAAATCGAACTGGACGAACCAATCGAAAATATGGGCGCACAAATGGTAAAAGAAGTAGCGTCAAAAACTGCTGACATCGCAGGTGATGGTACTACCACTGCTACTGTTCTTGCACAGTCAATCATCAATGAAGGCTTGCGCAATGTGGCTGCAGGAGCAAATCCCATGGATTTGAAACGCGGAATTGATAAAGCAGTAACTGCTGTTGTTGAAAATTTGAAGAAACAATCTGTAACTGTTGGAAACGATAATGATAAGATTGAGCAGGTAGCTTCTATCTCTGCAAATAATGACGAATCTATCGGAAAATTGATTGCCCAGGCAATGACAAAAGTTGGTAAAGAAGGCGTAATTACTGTTGAAGAAGCAAAAGGAACTGACACAACTGTAGAAGTGGTAGAAGGTATGCAATTTGACAGAGGTTATGTATCTCCTTACTTCGTTACCAACAGCGAAAAAATGGAAGCTGACCTTCAGAATCCTTACATTTTGATCTATGACAAGAAGATCTCTACCATGAAGGATATTCTTCACATTCTTGAAAAAGTGGCTCAAAGCGGCCGTCCGCTTTTAATCATTTCTGAAGATCTGGAAGGCGAAGCATTGGCTACTTTGGTTGTAAATAAATTGCGTGGTACTTTAAAAGTAGCTGCTGTAAAAGCACCGGGCTTTGGCGACAGAAGAAAAGAAATGTTACAGGATATTGCAGTACTGACAAAAGGTATCGTAATAAGTGAAGAACAGGGTTACAAATTAGAAAATGTTGACCTTTCTTATCTTGGTGAAGCTACTGCTGTAACTATTGATAAAGACAACACAACAATCGTAGGTGGTAAAGGTGATAAGAAAGATATTGATGCAAGAGTAAACCAAATAAAAGCTCAGATCGAAAGCACTACATCTGATTATGATAAAGAAAAATTACAGGAACGCCTTGCTAAATTAAGCGGTGGTGTTGCCGTACTTTATGTGGGCGCTGCTACAGAAGTAGAAATGAAAGAAAAGAAAGACCGTGTGGATGACGCGCTGCATGCAACAAGGGCTGCTGTGGAAGAAGGAATTGTACCTGGTGGTGGAGTTGCTTACATCCGCGCCATCGAAAGTCTTGAACAACTAAAAGGTGTTAATGCCGATGAAACAACTGGTGTTCAAATCGTGAAACGCGCTGTAGAAGAGCCTCTTCGCCAGATCGTGATCAACAGCGGTATTGAAGGAAGCATCGTTGTTCAGAAGATCAAAGAAGGAAAAGGTGATTTTGGATTCAACGCACGCACAGAAGTTTATGAAAACTTATTAGCTGCCGGTGTCATTGATCCTACAAAAGTTACCAGGATCGCTTTGGAAAATGCCGCTTCTATTGCAGGAATGTTGCTGACAACAGAATGCGTAATTTCTGATAAGCCAGAAAAAGAAAAACCAGGAATGCCTCCTATGGGTGGCGGAATGGGCGGTGGAATGGGTGACATGGGTTATTAATCCAACCATTTGTACCGAAAGATATAGATGTTTAAAGTCAATCCCTTTGCAGAAATGTGAAGGGATTTTTGTTTCCAATAATATTTACTGGTTCCCGAGGTTTTTAGGCAATTAAAAAATGCTAGCGCTGAACAGCCCACGCAAGTCCGTCGGGCATTCCACCTACATCAATTTTAGCAGTTACAGTCAATGATTTAAGATCAATGACTGCTAAATAATTGTCTCCGGAACTTGCAACAAATGCACGGGGACTATCTTTATCCATTAATATTCCGGCGGCTCCCTTTCCAATGTTCAAACGCTTTATCTGAGCATGTGTTTTGGCGTCATAAATTGCTACGTCGCCGCTTTGAAGACTGGAAATAAAAACCATCTTCCCATCGGGAGTAAATTTCAAACGGTTAGCGCCTGAAATGTTTGCATCAATTTTCGAACTTAATTTTTTAGCAGAAAGATCAATAATAAAGATGGCGCCATCTTCAGCAGATGCCGTCCATAATTCGCTGCTGTCAGGCGATACATCAAATCCTTCTGACCCTTTCGATACAGGAATTACGGTTTGTTCCCAATTTTCATGTGATCTAGCAAAGGGAGGTGGCGGCATATGTGATGAAGAATTTTGTCCTTGTGCTTGTCTTCCTTGTGGGGGAGGAGGTCCCTGCCTCATCAATGTGTCGACAAGAATACTAACAGTTCCCGAAGCGACATTAGTGGTATAAATCTTTTTTGCATTGGCGGTAACATAGATCATGTGTGTTCGGTCTTCGCCTGTTCCCATACTCCAATCGAGTTTGCCGCTTGCGGGATCATAACGGCCAATGGATTTGGAACCTTCTGCGGTAAACCAAACTTTTCCATCGACAAAAACGAGCCCGTGTGGGCCAAAAAGCGGCCTCGTGTCAATGTTTGTTAAAGGCTTTTTTTGGACCAGATCAATTACATTCAGTTCGTGTAAACTACCACCTCCGTATATTGAAACATATGCCGTCTTACCATCTGCAGAAGCAATAACTTCATGAGGATCCTCGCCGACAGGGATTCGCGCCATAATCCGGAATGTGACCGGGTCAATCATTACTAAACGGTGATCCGTTTTTGAAAGCGCTAACAGTGTTTTGTGAAAAGGTTGCGCGTTGCAGCCAATAGTTGATAAAATTAAGATTAGAAAAAAAATATTTAATAAAAGGATGCGAAAAGCCGCCGTTATCAACTTTTTCATAATCAACTATTTTATGCAAAAAAATTTAAAATAAACCGCTATGATTTTTGAGTAATAACACAAAGCTATTTAATAGAGAAGAATTGCGAAGATGTATTCGCGTAAATTTATCGGTGATCATATCCATTTATTACTTCCACTTCTTTGCAGGTTTTTTGAAAACAGAAGTTGAAAAAATCAGGTAATAAAAAAACATCCACACATCAAAAAAGACAAACCAGGGGAAAAGGTCTTTTTCGTCTAATTGTTTCGTGGTTTTAAAAATCACGTAAGCCTGAACGATAAAGCGGATTGCAAAAGCAACCAGAGTCAGTTTCCAGCTGAATAAAAAAAGTGACAGGATGAATAAAGGATAAAAAAGAAACAAAGAAAATGAATAAAGTCCTAATAAAAATTTATGTAGCGGCTTGTAATATTTGCTGGTTGTATAATGGCGTTTCTTTTGTGAAATCCACTGTTTCCAGGTCTTCGCCGGCTCCGATAAAGTGAACGCCTCTTTATCAATCACCATTGTGGTATTCTTTTTTGTTGCCGCCTTATTGATAAATAGATCGTCATCGCCCCCAGGAACATGATTGTG
>JAICYZ010000353.1 GCA_025933935.1 Chitinophagaceae bacterium | reverse complement strand
ACCTCGAAAGAAATATCAGGATTATCGCCTACTTTAATGATTCTTGTAAACGGTGGGCTTTCACAATTATCCATTGCTGTAATGTAATGGCTTACTTTGTAAAAACCGGTATCCGGATACACATGAGGAGGTGGATTTGCCAAATCGCTTGTGGTGCCATCACCAAAATCCCAGAAGTAACTTTTTATAGTCGTAAAAGAAGTGGAACTGTCTTTAAAATCAACCGGAGCACCATGACACACTTCATCGTTTGTTAAGCCTGTATTATAAACCGGGTTGAGAGCGGTACAAAACTTTTGAACATTATATTTACCTCCGGTTGCAGCACTAAAACCCCAATATACCATTGGGTCTTTATTGAAAACATCGGCAATTAAATCGGTTTGGGTTGAAAGGCGAAAAACTCCATCAAAATAGGTGCTTAAAGTTTTGGTTGCCGGATCCCATTTTATTTGTAAAACATGCCACGCACCATCTTCAATATTATCGCTGGTAGCAGAAGCCGGAATCGGGCCTGCCAAATCATTTCCATGTTTTATAATTCCGTTTTTCTGAATACTTATATGATCAAAAAGCGGGTCATTGTTCTCAGGGTTTTGCCATGTGTCCAGTGCAATTCCTACAGAAGGTGTGACTCCTTCAAATCCCATTCCACCTCCCTGCGCTCCAAGGTTGGCGCTTTGTTGTTGAAGCATAAAAACAATTCCGTCTGCACCTTCGGAATCCAGGTATCCGAGGAAAACATTGAATTTAAAGTCAAACGGATCATTCAAACTTATCTTGGTGCTTTGCCATACGCTGCCTCCCTGCCACATTTTATCGCTGGTTAGCTGATAACAATTACAACTTTCTTTTGTGGCATTTCCATTTAAAATATATTGTGAAAAAGCAGTAAGCGGAGATAAAAATACCAAACCCCACATCACAAAGAGGCAGTTAAATTTTCTCATGAACTTAGTTAGGTTTTTTTCTAATTATTTTTCGCAACTGCCAATGCTTTAAGTTCGTTGGCTTTCTCCCACGCTTTTCTTCCCAGTCCGGGATGCACATGCCGGTCGCTGTGATAAGATGAACGAACAAGCGGCCCGCTTTCTACATAATCCAATCCCATCTGGTAACCGATTTCTCTGAGCTCTGCAAACTCCGACGGGTGCACATAACGCTGTACCGGTAAATGTTTTGGCGTTGGTTGCAGATATTGTCCAAGAGTAATTACATCTACCTCGCTGTCTTTTAAATCCTGCATCGTTTGAATCACTTCTTCTTTCGTTTCTCCCAGGCCAAGCATAATTCCGCTTTTTGTGCGCATGCCACCTTTTTTCAAAAAGCGCAACGTTTCCATACTGCGCCAGTATTTTGCCTGGATTCTAACATGACGTGTCAGCCTTTCTACCGTTTCAATATTATGGCTCACCACATCGGGAGCAGCGTCTATAATCCGTTGGATGTTTTCTTCCTGGGCTTTAAAATCCGGAATGAGTGTCTCTAAGGTTGTTTGCGGGTTTAATTCACGGATGGCCTTAATTGTATTATACCAAATGATAGAACCGCCATCTTTTAATTCATCCCGGTCAACAGAAGTGACCACGGCATGTTTTACTTTCATGAGGTGAATCGCTTCTGCAACACGTTTCGGTTCCTGCCAGTCAACTGCCAGCGGACGGCCTGTTGCTACTGCACAAAAGCCGCAACTCCTGGTGCAAATATTTCCGAGGATCATAAAAGTAGCCGTTCCTTCGCCCCAGCATTCGCCCATATTGGGACAATTTCCGCTTTCACAAATAGTATGTAATTTATGGGTATCTACGATTTGTCTTACATGCTTGTATTCTTCACCAATTGGAAGTTTCACCCTAAGCCAGTTTGGTTTTTTGGATTTTGGCTGCGCCTCCATGATCATTTCTTCACTCATTATTTTTAGTAATTTTTTTATAAAATTGAAAACAGCAACTGCTATTTTCTTTTGCCAAATATGATTGCCACATAACCGCCAAAGAAAAATTCTTTCTCTTTATTATAAGCAAGCTGTGGAATCTTTTTGGAATAATACTCTCCTGTAACGCCCACTTCTATGGCAGAAATTATTTCATTGAAGCTTCCGTAATCAAACCGTACTGCAGCTTTAGCATAAAGTCCGGGTGTGATCGTCATTTCATTCCATCCCCTTCCAAAACCCGGACCGCCAATGATCTGATTTGACAAAAACGCAGCGCTGTCTGCAGAATTGTATTTTATATAACGGTAGCCATTCCCATCCTGCACTTGCACATAATAAGGACGCAGTAATGAAACGGCAATACCACCACCATAATTACCGGTAATTGCCACCCCGTTTTTATTTGATTTATTCCCAAGCAAAACCTGTTGCTGCACGCCCAGTTTTACCGGGTAAACAAAATTTTCCTTCCCATAGATAAATGGAACTGTATTGGTATAATAACTTTGTTTTTCTTCTTTCGAGTTTTTCCGTTCACTTATTTCCAGCTGATACAGCAATCCCTTTTTTACAGAAGTTGCACGGCCCAATTCAAAAAAAACTCCGTAGCCGTCAGTGATGAGTTTAGCGCCGAAAGCAAAACTTTTTTTATAAGCAATGACACCTTCCTCCTGTTGTTTGATCATTTCATTTACCTGCGCCCTCCTCCGCTCCTGCCGGGCATTACGGGCAGTCTGGGCAAAAGTTTGTGTAGATAAGAAAACGATTATGATAATGAAAAATACGCGTCGCATTTGTTGTTGTTATATTAGTGCTGTAAATTTATACAAAAATAAGAGAATGACTGCATCAATAATATATAAGGGGAATTTGCGCTGTGAGGCCGAACATTTGCAAAGCAGTACAACCATCGAGACAGATGCACCCACTGACAACCGTGGCAAAGGCGAACGATTTTCTCCTACTGATTTATTATGTGTTTCACTGGCTACCTGCATGTTAACTACTATGGGAATAAAAGCGGCAGATATGAACGTGGATATGAGCAACGCAAAAGCAGAGGTAACAAAACATATGGCCAGCGATCCGCGACGTGTGGCAAAGATTGAAGTAGCGGTTACTCTGCCTGGAAATGCTGATGAAAAAGAACGACTGGTTTTGGAAAGAACCGGAACGAATTGTCCGGTGGCAAAAAGTATTCATCCCGAAATTGTGTTGGTGCTGAATTATCAGTGGACGGATTGATCAATGTGCTGATATGATGATGCGCTGAACTAATAATAAAGAGTCAGTAAAAGAACTTTTAATAAGAATTGTTAATTTTCTTAGTCAACCGTTTTTGCAGTTCACATTTTCATGTTGTTAAATTAAAGGACCGAAAAATTCTATCGGATCAGGGAATTTCCAATAGCACATTGGAGGCAAAGCTTTTTATTACAATATCCATTTTTCAATTGAATAAAAGCCTGCGAATCAAAAGCGTTTTTATTCGAATAATTCAAACTTTCAAAACCTT
>JAICYZ010000289.1 GCA_025933935.1 Chitinophagaceae bacterium | reverse complement strand
TTTTTGAAAAAATTTAAAGGATCATTCTTTTATGAATAACTCAAATAATCTTTACTGCATAAGCTACAGCCGGGAAAGTGGAAACTACCAGCTTTGGACCGTAGATCCGGAAAGTACTTCTCTTTTTAAAATGATAAAAACTGCCGGAGATAATTCCATTCGCAAAGATTCAAATTTGATCCAGGTAGGAGATTATATCCTGCAGTGGAGCGATCTCAATAAAGATAATCAATACGCTTACAGGTTGCTTCAATTCAATCCGGAGGCCGCTGATCCACTGGGAAGTTATGTGCCGGACAATTCGCAGGACGGAAAATTGGTTTGGTCTGAAACGGCGGTACAGTCCGGCATGTGGACAAAATCAAAATTTTTCTGTTCGCGCCAGGATTTTGCCAATCCTAATGGCGCTAAAAAAGGGTTTGAATCAGGATCAGAACTCATCCTTATTTCCACGCACAATTTTGTTCTCAATTTTATTCCGACGGAAGGCCGGGGAACCAACCAGCTTTTCAACTTTGATCCCGGCAGCAGCGATCCCTTGCCTGCACCTTATTCTCCGCAAGGTGCCTGGCTTACCATTGAGTCGGGGCATGAACTTCTTTATATAAATGGTTATGTGCTGGATTGGAAAGTTGCCACCGGTGATTTTGCCATTTGGCAATTTGATCCACAGGTGGAAGGTTCATTGAGTTTTCCCCCGGTCAAAAAAGGAACCTGGACAGAAATCAGCAGTGATCATCGTTTGAGTGTGATAGGTGATTATATTTTTGACTGGGAGCCTGCAAATAATAATTTCCGGTTGTGGGAATTTGATTTGAATAGTGACACCGGGTTGAAAGGCCCTTTACAACAGGGAACTTTGCCGGAACAGATCACCACCACCACTTTAATCAGCTTTATTGAAACTTTGATCCCGGTAAATATTCAGTTTACTAATAAGCCCGGTACGATTGATTTCATGCGTGATAAAATAGAGCATGTGATTTATTACATGATTGAAAACCGTTCATTTGATCATGTCTGCGGATGGCTTTATGAAAAGAATGAACCCTTTCACCTGGTTGGCCCTGAAGGCCCTTACCGTGGCGTGGACGAGAATTTCAAAAATACATTTCGTGGAAAGGAATACCCCATCACAAAATATAACGACGGTAAACTCAGCGGGGACATCAATCTCGATTTAGATCAGCAAGATCCCTATCATGATAATTCTGATGTGCTACGCCAAATGTTTTTTTCTGACATTAATAATTATTTCAACAAAAAGCAACCCGACATGGGTGGGTTTGCCTGGAACAATGGTACTGCTGAAGTGATGCAGGGATATACGCCCGAACAATTACCGGTTCTCAACGGACTTGCAAAAAATTATGCCATCTCAGACGATTGGTTTAGTGCTACACCGAGCGGCACCACCGTAAACAGAGCTTTTTCTCTTACCGGCTCTACATTGGGCAGATTGAACAATTTCCAGAATGGATCAGAATACCTGGAATGGTCACAGTATCCGCACAGGCCTTCCATCTGGAAAGTGATGTGGGCCAACGGGATCAGGGATTTCAAAATATATAATTCCGTAGAATGGATAGAGTGTCAATATACTTACAACCTGTTCCTGAAAGGGCAGATACCGAGTATAGACAGTCCCTTCGTTGTAGGAAATTATGTACCGCAACTCAACCAGTTTTTTGACGATCTGAAATACGGTACCCTGCCCAAATTTTCTTTCCTGGAACCCAAGTGGGTAACTTTTACAGGATCTACTTCCTATCATCCCGGCAATGACCTGATTCCCGGCGAAAGGGAACTCAATGATATTTTCACGGCATTGCAAAGCAGTCCTCTTTGGGAAAAAACATTGTTAGTGATCACCTTTGATGAACATGGCGGACTGCCCGATCATGTGCCGCCTCCTTATGCAGCAAAGCCGTGGGCAAATGATTCTTTTGATGGCTTCACATCAGATATCATGGGCGTCAGGATTCCGACTATCCTGGTGTCTCCTTATATTACTTCCAACACGGTTTTCCGTTCTGATACGGGCACCTCTTACGATCCCACCTCCATACTCAGTACGTTGCTCAATTGGATGGGCATTCCGAAATCGAGATGGGGATTAGGAGAGCGGACTAATCAGTCGCCAACTTTTGAAAGTGTATTTTGTGAACCACAACCACGCATGGATAAAGTGATTCTGGATCTTCCTTATGATAAAAATTTTCCGAAGGCATCCGCTTCGGGAAGCCTGGCAGCGTTGCATAGGCCGGTACTTCCGATTCACGACCTGCACCGGTTGATGGTTCCCGGCATGATTGCCGACATGACACCCAACATGGATGCAACAGAAAGGAAAAAAATTACGAATGATTTGTTGAATAATGCAGACAGTTTGCAGGAACTTCATCAGGGATTGGAAGCAATTCACCGGGAGCATAGACGTTGATTGTACAAGTTCTTTTCTTTCATTTTCCACTTTGTTTACAATTTTTGCCTGATGTTGTTATGAATGACGAGGCCGGAAAGAGCATAAAATTACAGATCCAGCAGATGATAGAATTTAGAAAAATGATGGCTATTGCCGGAGGCCAGGAACAAACGGGAGTAATTGAGGGACTGATTTCCTTTTTGCTTATCTCTCCTGCATTATGTATTCTTCCGGTTTGCGACAGCTGCGTGGAGAGATAATAATATGCAAGATAATTGACCAACTATTTCAAGATGCCGTTTGCTTCTCTCTTACAAATAACACTCATGAATCCGCATTCCAACTGTTGCTCAGCGGCTGTTCCTTTTAAAATTAATCCTGTCGGTTTCTATTCCCTGGTTTGTCGATTCATAGAAGTCACACCTTTTCAAAAGGTGTCACTTCTATAGACTGCCTGCTGCTGTTGGGGCCCTGGCCAACGGCGCTTACGCGCCGTGACAGAAATAGGAAAACAATTCTTTCTTTATTTCATCATTTTAAAGATAGCATAGGCATATTTGTAATACTTTAGCATTATAAAATCGTTTAAAATGAAATCAACCAGAGTTTGTTTGGCTTTTATTGCCCTGCTATTCTTTCATGTAACTTCCGCGCAGCACTGGGTTTCATTATTCGACGGTAAAACCCTAAAGGATTGGAAGGTTGGCGATAATGCATCTACCTTCAGCGTGGACAGTGGTATGATTAAAGTGAATGGCAACACGGCTCACCTGTTTTATGAGGGTGCGGTAAACAATCACCGCTTTAAAAATTTTGAATTCAAAGCCGACGTAATGACGAGGCCGCATTCCAATTCAGGTATTTATTTCCATACGGCTTTTCAGCAAGGCGGCTGGCCCCAGATTGGTTACGAAGTGCAGGTAAATAATTCGCATACTGACTGGCGGCGTACCGGCAGCTTATACGGCATTGAGGATGTGAAAGAAGTTGTCGCACCGGACAATGTTTGGTTTACAGAATACATTAAGGTTACCGGCAACCAGGTAGTTATAAAAATTAATGACAAAACAGTTGTTGATTATACGCAGCCAACTAATTTGCCGCCGCCTGATAAAAAAGGGCCAATTGATTCAAGCGGCACCTTTGCATTGCAGGGGCATGATCCTGGCAGCACTGTATATTTTAAAAATATTATGGTGAAGGTGTTGGCTGATTAATTAATAATATGCAGGAACGGATAAAATAAATCAGCTAACAGTTTAATTACCCGGCCCGTTGCCCCTGCTATCGTGGAATGTTCAAATAAAAAACAGACGGCAGTTCGTGCGCTTCAACTACGGACAAGAAGAAGTCGTATTTTGTTGCGGGGTATGAAGGCGCCGGTTCTACAGCAGCGAGTAAATTCTTGCCTCCGAGGTCTCTGTTGTACTTTACGAATTGCACATCCGCGCCATAAGAAAATCTCCAGCCGTTGGCGTACTTATTTACATCAATACGTAATATGTTTTCTATTTCATCAGAATTAAGGTTGAGGGTTTGCACACTGCTTGGATTATTATCTTCGAACTGGTTGGCACGATTGTTAAACATATTCCGGCTTAGTGCAACATTAATATAGCCATTGCTGATCAATCGTTTCAGCGATGCACCAACAGTGTAGGTCCATTGGTCAATGGCGGGGTTCGATCTTAAAATGTATTCATTTTCCGGGCTCGATTTTCGGGGCACTGCCAATCTGAATTTGTCGATCGCCCCTATGCCGATTATATTCAAGGAAAATGAAGTAATGAAAAGAAGGAAAAATGCAATTGGCTTAACGTTCATTTCAATTTTTGTCGCGCGAAAATAGTTTTAGGGCATCTGAAAAAAGAATGCAAGTGATTTAACAAGTAGTTTAACTTTAATTCCGACAAAAATAAGCCTAAGGAATGCCAACATTTGGAGGGTTGGCAGCATTGGCTTAAATAAAAAAATCATCGGGCTGGCCCCAGGTTCGTTTCGAAGTGCACATAAATAATTCGGATACTGACTGGCCCGGTACCTCGAACCATTCCTATAAAACCTCGGAACTTAATAATTAGAAAGTTGCTTGCTTTTTTACTCCATGAATTACTCTTATTTCCTAAATAAATCGACAATATGAAGATAATAAAACTATTTTTTTTTAAGTCTTCAGTTTAAAACAGAAACTACTGATTATTTTATCCTGAATTTTTCAGCATTAGAATATGGCTTCGCGGAAGATATCGTGAAATGGCGTGTTTCACCATTCATATTGTCCCATCTGACCATTTTGGCTACGAGGCGCCAACTTACCTTTGCATTCTAAAAATTTAAAAGATGAAATACAGAACATTAGGTAAAAC
>JAICYZ010000424.1 GCA_025933935.1 Chitinophagaceae bacterium | reverse complement strand
TTTCAGTCTCCTAATATGTTTCATACACCCAATTGATGATACCGAAAGATAAAGTTCCGTGAGCCTATGATTTAATTAACACAAGGTAATGTTGAATTCGAACGAATACAAGCCGGCCTCAAAGTTCGGGTCAGGTGGTTACTTTCCGATACAGAACTTGCTAAATATATAATCCAGCCTGTCTTCATTGGTGATTTCGCCTGTTATTTCGCCGAGGTATTGCAGGCATTCATTAAGATCAACAGATAATAAATCTCCGGGCAATTTTCTTTCAATCGCCTCCTCTATTTCATGCAGGCTTTTTGAAACCTGCGAAAGCGCCGCATAATGCCTTGCATTGGTAATCACTACATCTTCCTTATTAATTTCAGCGCCGCCTGCTATGTCAAATAATTTCATTTTTAATTCCTCAATGCCTGTTTGCTGCTGTGCGGAAATAAAAACTTCGCTTTGTATATGATTGAATCCATTTTCGCGATAGAGGTCAACCTTGTTGGCCACTACCAATAAATTGGGATTTTCCATTTTGATTTCAGAAACAATAGCCTGCAATTCATCAGTGCTCATTTTATTTACATCATACAAATACAAAACAATATCTGCCTGCTGTATTTTTTCCCTGCTTTTTATCACACCCATATTTTCAATAATGTCTTGCGAATGTTGCCGAATACCCGCAGTGTCAATAAGCCTGAACAGGATGCCATTTATGTTTATAATCTCTTCAATAGTATCGCGCGTGGTTCCTTCAATGTCGCTGACAATTGCGCGGTTCTCATTTAGCAACGCGTTTAAAAGGGTTGATTTTCCCGCATTGGGTTTTCCCACAATTGCTACACTCACGCCGTTTTTAATCACATTCCCTAATTTAAAGGAAGCCAGCAAACCATTTACCACCTTCGATATTTTTTGAATCAATAAGGAAAACTGGTGGCGATCGGCAAACTCAACATCTTCTTCACTAAAATCCAGTTCCAGCTCAATAAGGGAAGAAAATTTTATCAGCTCTTCGCGCAAACTTTTTAATTCTTTTGAAAATCCGCCGCGCATATTGTTCATGGCAGATTTTTGAGAAGCCCTGGTATTGCTGGCAATAAGATCGCCAACAGCCTCGGCCTGCGTAAGATCCATCTTCTTGTTTAGGAAAGCGCGTTGCGTAAATTCGCCGGGCCTGGCTAATCTTGCTCCGTTTCTGATAAGCGCATCAAGTACCTGCTGCTGCACAAACGGCGATCCGTGGCAACTGATCTCTATTACATCCTCGCCGGTGTAGGAGAAAGGCTTTTTAAAAAGAGAAATCACCACTTCATCCAAAATATTCTTCTTTTCTTTTAAAAATCCAACATGCAGCGTATTTGCCTGCTGCTCTTTAAGATTTCTTGACGGAAAAAGTTTTTGCACAATGTCATAAGCCTGCTCACCACTGATTCTTATAACTCCTATGGCTCCTATTCCAGGTGGCGTGGCGATGGCCACAATAGTATCAGTCCATCCAGATAACTTATTGTTCATGCTACAAAGGTAATTTCTTTGCCACTGCCTGCAATTACTGAAACATAAAAGAACAGTAAAGCAAGAAATACGATAATTTTTTATTCTGCCTGCTGCGTACCGGAAACTTACAAAAAAGAAAATTTTAATTCTGGGGAAAAAAAAATTGATTTTTTAAATCTGATTACCCTACCTTCGCGGTAGACTATTCAAAAAAACATGATAACATCACCTACGTTTTTAATGGCCAAACGCAATTTCTGCGGCAGTATGCGGGTCTGTTGAATTTTTGGTTTTTACGAAATGAGCTTTGCTCCCCTTTTTTCCAATCCAATCCCAATTTTTAAACAATATTTTATATAAATGGCACAATCTTTAAAAGATCAAACCACTGAAATAGCGGCTCTTGCAGAAGTTCTGGCCATCCCTGACGCAATAAGAGAACTTTCTGATAAATTTCCAAACCAGGTGACTTTATCATCAAGCTTTAGCTATGAAGACCAGGTGATTACCGATCTTATTTTTAAAAATAATCTTCCGGTAAAAATTTTTACGCTCGACACCGGAAGATTATTTGAAGAAACCTATTCAGTCTGGAGCGCCACAAATGAAAGGTATAATACGAAAATCAAGGC
>JAICYZ010000141.1 GCA_025933935.1 Chitinophagaceae bacterium | reverse complement strand
CTTTTTGCATTTTTATTTGTTCCAGTCGTGCCAATTCATCTTTTTCTTTTTGAACTTTTATTTGCTCTGCTTTTATCGAATCATCTTTGGCTTTCCGCACTTTTACTTGTTCAAGTCTTGCCAATTCATCTTTTGCTTTTTGAGCTTTTAACTGCTCTGCTTTTATCGAATCATCTTTAGCTTTTTGCACTTTTATTTGTTCCAGTCTTGCCAATTCATCTTTTGCTTTTTGAGCTTTTATTTGCTCTGATTTTATCGAATCATCTTTTTCTTTTTGCACTTTTATTTGTTCCAGTCTTGCCAATTCATCTTTGGCTTTTCGAGCTTTTATTTGCTCTGCTTTTATCGAATCGTCTTTAGCTTTTTGCATTTGCTGTGCCCTCGCAACTTCTTCATTTGGTTTCTCTTCTTTTGTCTTTCCTTCCTGCTGCTTATTCATTTCGTGGGTTACAACAGTTGTTGAAACAGAATTGCTATTCTTACCACGAGCAGCAGTATTATTCGAAATATTATTTGAAGCCACATTTACTGATAAAAAGGAGAGCTTGTCCGATAAGCCCAGCTGAATAAGTTTCGCGACGATTATTGTTTCTTCTGGTTTTACTTGCTTTTTCTTTTGAAGGTAAAGCGTTCCGGTAAGAGGTCTATAAAGCCTTGTGGCATTGGTTTTCCAGCTTCCGCTCAATACCTGCACGCTGTCATTTTCTGACAAGATCAAATCTGAAAACATCTTCACGCCTTTTGCCGGAGGTTCTGTATAATTGTTATAAACAAACTTTTCATCCACAATATAAAACTGATCATTTTTTATTCTAATCTTCACCTCCTTCACTCCAATATTTTTTACTCCATTGATCATGAAGGTTGTATGTGAATATCCATCTACTTTGCTGTCTGATTGATTGATGGCGAGTTCATAATGAATATTTTCCCGGGTAGTATCGTTGTACATATTGCCGACCCATACACCTGAAATATCCTGGGAAAAAGAAGAAATCGGAAGTAGCAAAATGATGAGGAGTATAAACTTCATTGGTACCGATCGCATCGTTATTTTTAGCCTTCGCATCTGCCGGCTGTTATCATTTTTTATTAACAAGGTTAAAAAAGGTTTATAGATATTTCAAAAATAAAATATTATTGACCAATCAGCGATTCTGCATTTTTAATATCAACGTTTTTACAATCAATTTTATTTAATAAAACTTCTTTGTTTTCCCGGTTTTGCAAACTTTCTGCATACATTTTATCATAATATTTTAACAAGATAGAGAATGCATCTGTAAATTTTTCTTCGTTAAAAAATCGAATAACGTTTTGTGTGTTCAAACCGCCTAATCTTTTTTGTATTCTTAAAACGCAATTAATTAATTCTTCTTTATCAAAAGATCCATAATTATTTACAATATATTTTACTCTTTCATCAAAAGGAATGTCTAAAAAATATAAAGGACTGTTACGCATTTGCTGCCAGAAAATTTTTGGAATTCCGACTCTCCCGATGTGGACACTTTCATCCTCAAGCCAGATTTCAGTATCATTTATTTTCGTTTGTGCATCACCGTTATACATTTGATTTTTTATTTTCCATAATTCGAGAGCCAGCATATTTTCAAACATTTCATGTGATGGTTGAGAGCGTTCTCCAAGACCGCCAAATGCAGACCCTTTGTGGTTTGCAATGCCCTCAAGGTTTATAACGGTTTTCCCTTTTCGCTTTAATTCTTTCAAAACTTCTGTCTTCCCTGATCCTGTAAAGCCGCCTAAAACTTTTAAAGCATATCTTTTTTCAAATTGGTCCAGCGACCATCTTCTGAAAGCCTTGTAGCCTCCTTTGAGCAGATAAATTTTATAACCATAAAGATTTAAAAGCCAGGCAACCGCATCACTGCGCATTCCTCCACGCCAGCAATGAATCAAAAGAGTGTTGTTGCTGAAACCAGTATCTTTTTTTAATTGATTTAATATATTTAAAACATCTGCAGGAATAATTTTCATCCTTTCAGAAAAATAATTCAATCCAAAGTCTACTGCTGTTTGACGGCTTTGCTGAACATAAGCTGTTCCGATTACGGCTCTTTGCTCATCAGTAAAAACAGGCACAGAAAAAGCAGCCGGAAGATGTGCATGAATGTATTCCGATGGACTTCTCACATCCAACACCGGATTTTTAAGTGAGAGCTTTAAAAAATTTTCTACGTCAATTCTTTCAATCGGCATGAAGCAAAGATAGTGGTAAGTATAAAGTAGAAAGTATTAAGCAGCAGGCAGAAGAACCTTTTTGGATTATGTGTCATTATGCATTCCCTTTACCAAATAACCATTTCCTGTTTTATAAGATAATTCCATGAGATGGCAGTAAAAACAATAGTAATGAAAGTACGTAGGATCAGTGATCTGATGGTTATTGTTTCATACAATCCGCCCATCATAATATAAGCAAGCAATCCCATAAATGCGAGGATCAAAATACTCGCTGCAATAAATAAAGCAATGGTTGTCCTTTTATCTTCTTTGAAAAAACCATAGGCGGCAAACAGGTAAATAAATGAACAAAGGAAACTTATAAACAAAACAAAAAAAACATAATGATCCTCAGGTCTCCTTATCTGAAATAAGTTAAACATAAACGCCGCAGACATGAGCATGGTAATCAGTCCGAATAGCAGCATAAAGGCCGCTGAGCACCTTAATACAATTTTCCTCATTTAATTAATTTTTTTAAAAGTAATAAATTATTCAATTTCTCTCATTTCCACGGTGAAATGCCTTAATGCAGGCGCCTCGTATTCTATCTTTAATCCTTTTATTTTATCACGGTTTTTATATACTTCAATAATCACTTCGGCCACATAATCTATATGGCTTTGTGTATAAACACGTCGTGGAATCGCAAGCCTTACCAGTTCCATTACTGCAGGAATTAATTTCCCATTTTCATCATATTTTCCAAACATTAATGAACCAATTTCTACGCCTCTTACACCTCCTTCGACATACAAAGCCGCTACCAAAGCCTGGCCGGGATACTGATCTGCAGGAATGTGTGGAAGCATTGCTTTTGCATCCAGATAAACTGCGTGGCCACCAGCAGGCTGCATTACCGGGACATTTGCTGCTATTAATTTTTCCGTCAGATATTCAATACTTCGTATCCGGTATTGCAAATAGTTTTCTTCCATCACTTCTTTTAATCCAATTGATATTGCTTCCAGGTCCCGTCCTGCAAGGCCACCATAAGTCGTGAAACCTTCTGTAATAATTAATAAATTTCTGCATTGAATTGCCAGCTCTTCATTTCGCAAGGCGATGAAACCACCAATATTTGCAAACGCGTCTTTCTTGGCACTCATGGTGCAACCATCTGCATAAGAAAATAATTCGTGAGCAATTTCAGGAATCGAAATGTTTGCATATCCTTCTTCGCGTTTCTTTATAAAATAACAATTCTCTGCGAAACGGCAGGCATCAATAAACAACGGAATTTTATTTGTTTCGCAAATGGATTTTACCTCTTTAATATTTCGCATACTGACTGGCTGACCGCCGCCGGAATTATTGGTAACCGTAATGATACAGAGTGAAATGTTTTCCGCACCTTTTTCTTTAATAAAATTCTCAAAAGCAACGCTATCCATATTGCCTTTAAAAGATGCTGGAACCGATGGTATTTTTCCTTCTTTACATAACAAGTCGACGCCTTCTGTACCTGAAAATTCAATGTTCGCGCGGGTTGTATCAAACAATGTATTGCTTACTACGAATTTTCCTTTTCCTCCAATCACAGAAAATAATATTTTTTCCGCTGCACGTCCCTGGTGTGTCGGAATGACAATTGGCATCCCTGTTAAATCCTGTATCGTTTTTTCAAAGTGAAAAAAACTATTGCTGCCGGCATAGGATTCATCGCCAATCATGATCCCAGCCCACTGCGCGCTACTCATCGCACTTGTCCCGCTGTCTGTAAGCAAGTCAATCAATACGTCATCAGCATGGATTAAAAATGGATTATAACACGCGCGCTGTAAAATATCAATTCTTTGTTCCCTGGTAGTAAAATGGATCGGTTCTACCGATTTTATTTTGAATGGTTCTATAATCGTGTGCATTTTTTAGTAATTGTTTTAAGAAGCTTTTTGGTTTTTGTGAGGGCAATTCGTATTTTATTTTCAAACACACAACTGGTGAAAGAAAAAATACGATAAGGTAAACTACTGAAATGAATGCAGCGTTAGCTAGGTTTTCTGATAATATTTATCCAGAGAAGCATCAGGCAAAAATAAAACTTTGAAATGAATAAATGAATTGAACGCACAGTTTACGAGCAATTTTAAAAAAAATTGTTTTGAGATATGATCGTATTATAGATTGATAAAAAAGGCCTGCCCTAAAAAGGGCTGGCCGTTGCTAACCTATGAAAAACACCGTTACAAAAATAGGAGAAAAAATATTTACACCAATTTTTAATTATTTAATTTTTTTAAATACAAAAAAGTCCGCAACCATTTATTAAAAAAAAGCAGGAATAAAACGATAAAAAGATATATTCGAAAGAATGTCATCATTGAAAAACTTTTGGGATTCATTTTACTTATTTATTTAATCCTTCATTAATATAATTTTTTAGCGTGAGAAATCTTTGATGCTAATCAAAAAAGAACCAGAAAATCATTTGAGGGACAAAAGAGAAATGTTCTTTATTTCTTTGTTTGTGGTAAAAATCTGCTTAAAAAAATTTTTATTTGAAGCGTAATACAAAAATTTTAGCAGCAAATAAATAAATACCCGCATTTACAGATCAGGTCTTTATTCTTTAAAGTCGCTATAAGCCTGTGGTAATGCGGTTTTGAACGTCAACAAATTTCTAAAATTCCCTTTTTTATTTAAATCAAATCTAAAATTTGCGTTTTCGCATAAATTTGGAAACTGTAATAGATTTTTTCTAAAAGCCTTGACTGATAAAGGTTTCAGCCCTCACCGAACCCCTTGTAAATTGTAGAACTGATATATATTTAATTTACCGCCGCCGGTTTTTAAACTTATTTTCAACAGCATTGCCTTGTAAAAAAATGTAATGGATCAGTATTCGAATGCCTATAAGGCGATACAAAGAGGTTCATCTAAAGGATAATTATGGAAAACAAAGGATTATACTCGCCGCAATTTGAACATGATTCGTGCGGTATCGGTTTTGTCGCAAATATTAAAAGTAATAAAAGCCATCGCATCGTGTCGGATGCGCTCACCATTTTGGAAAATATGGAGCATCGTGGCGCGTGCGGCTGCGAAGCAAACACCGGCGATGGTGCAGGCATTTTGATTCAAACTCCCCATGAATTTTTCTTTGATGAATGTTTGAAATTGGGAATTCATTTACCTTCTTATGGAAAATATGGTGTAGGTGTTTTGTTTTTTCCAAAAGAGATCAGGCTGAGAGAAGAATGTCGTGATATTTTTAATCGCTGCGCTGAAACGCTGGGGATGGAAATAATGGGTTATCGTAGAGTGCCTGTAAATACTGAAGATATCGGCCGCACTGCTTTATCTGTTGAGCCGGAAATGGAGCAGGTATTCATCGCCTGCCCCGATCATATCAATAGTCCCGATGAGTTTGAAAGAAAATTATTTGTATTAAGAAATTACGCAACGAAAACCATTAATAATACCGTAAAGAAAGATGCGATTGGTTTTTACGTTGCATCCCTTTCTTATAAAACTACAATTTACAAAGGCCAGCTCACCAGCAAGCAACTTCGCGGATATTTTCCGGATTTAAGCAATAAAAAAATTGTTTCAGCTTTTGGTTTGATTCATTCGCGTTTTGCCACAAACACTTTTCCTTCGTGGAAATTAGCGCAGCCATTCCGGTATATTGCGCACAATGGTGAAATCAATACGTTGCAGGGAAACCTGAACTGGCTCCGCACGAGCGAAAAGAATTTCATTTCTCAATTTTTTACAAAAGAAGAAATGGAAATGGTTTTGCCAATTGTTGATGGTGGCCAATCTGATTCTGCCTGTCTTGATAATGTAATTGAATTGTTGCATTTATGCGGCCGTTCTTTGCCTCATGTCATGATGATGTTGATTCCTGAAGCGTGGGACGATAATGAACAAATGGATCCGGTAAAAAAGGCATTTTATGAATTTCATGCATCCTTTATGGAACCGTGGGATGGGCCTGCTTCCATTTCATTTACTGATGGAAAAATTATCGGGGCGACATTAGATAGAAATGGCTTGCGTCCTTCAAGATATTGTATCACAACGGACGATCGGGTTATTATGGCTTCCGAAACCGGCGTTCTTCCTGTTGATCCAAAATTGATCAAAGAAAAAGGAAGATTGCAACCGGGAAAAATGTTTGTTGTTGATCTGGAAGAAGGAAGAATCATCAGTGATGATGAAATAAAAGAAAGCATTTGTTCTCAGAAACCATACGCGGAATGGCTGAATAAATATAAAATCAGGTTGGAAGAACTGCCTGCTCCACGGGTTATGTTTACTCACCTGGAACACGATCAGATCTTCAAATATCAAAAAGCCTTCGGTTATACAACAGAAGATTTGGAGCTTTTAATTTCGCCGATGGCACTCACCGGAAAAGAGCCAATCGGTTCGATGGGAAGTGATGTTCCACTGGCTGTTTTAAGCGATGAACCGCAACATTTAAGCAGTTATTTCAAACAGCTTTTTGCGCAGGTTACCAATCCGCCGATTGATCCTATCAGGGAAAAATTAGTGATGTCGCTGGCGACGTTTGTGGGCAATAATGGGAACCTTTTAGAAGAAGATCCTTTGTCATGTCATACGGTTGCTTTGAAGCATCCCGTACTATCCAATACTGAATTAGAAAAAATCAGGAGTATCGATACAGGGATTTTCCAGGCCCATACTTTGCAAACTTATTTTCTTGCAGATGGAAAACCAGGGTCTCTACAGAAAGGAATCGAGCGTTTGTGCCGTCATGCCGCAGAAGCAGTGCTGGACGGTTTTGAAGTTTTGATCTTGTCCGACAGGGCTATTGATTCAGAACACGCTGCGATTCCTTCTTTACTTGCATGCTCCGCGGTGCATCATCATTTGATTAAAAAAGGTTTGCGCAACCAGGTCGGTTTGATTATCGAAGCCGGCGATGTTTGGGAAGTACACCATTTTGCCTGCCTCATTGGATTTGGTGCAACAGCAATTAATCCATACCTCGCACTTTCTACCATTCGCGATTTGAGAATACAGGGAAAACTGGGAACGGAATTAGACTCAAATGCATTGAAGAAAAATTACAAAAAGGCTATAAATCTTGGTTTACTGAAAGTGTTTTCAAAGATGGGAATTTCTACATTTCAGTCTTACCAGGGAGCACAAATTTTTGAAATACTCGGCATCAATCAATCAGTAATTGACAAATATTTTACCGGCGCTACTTCAAGAATTGAAGGAATGGGGCTCGATGAAATTGCAAAGGAAACTTTGGTAAAACATGCATTTTCTTTCAGTAAAAAAGATGTTCCTTTTGACCGCCTTACCGTCGGAGGTATTTATAAATGGAGGCGCAAAGGTGAATTCCATTTATTCAACCCGACAACCATTCATTTGCTGCAACATGCAACGAGAATGAGTGATTATAAAATATTTAAAAAATACACTAAGGCGGTAAATGACCAAAGTGAAAAAGCCGCTACTTTAAGAAGTTTATTTCAGTTTAAAAAGAACCGGCCTTCCATTCCGATTGACGAAGTGGAACCGGCAGAAAATATTTATAAAAGATTTGCCACTGGTGCAATGTCTTTCGGTTCTATTTCCTGGGAAGCACATACTACACTTGCGATTGCCATGAACCGTCTTGGCGGAAAAAGCAATACCGGGGAAGGTGGAGAAGATGAAATCCGCTATGAAAAATTAGATAATGGCGATTCAATGAGAAGCGCTATCAAACAAGTGGCCTCAGCAAGATTTGGAGTAACAAGCTGGTATTTGACGGAAGCAGATGAGCTACAAATAAAAATGGCGCAAGGTGCAAAACCCGGTGAAGGTGGACAATTGCCAGGATTCAAAGTCGATGACTGGATTGGAAGAGTGCGTCATGCGACTCCTGGCGTTGGATTGATTTCTCCGCCGCCGCACCACGACATTTATTCTATTGAAGATTTGGCGCAATTAATTTTTGATTTAAAAAATGCCAACAGGAATGCAAGGATTAATGTAAAATTGGTTTCGAAAGCCGGTGTTGGAACAATCGCTGCCGGGGTTACCAAAGCTAAAGCAGATGTGGTGTTGATTTCGGGGCATGACGGCGGAACCGGAGCGTCCCCGATGAGTTCTATCAAACATGCCGGATTGCCATGGGAATTAGGTCTTGCAGAAACTCATCAGACTTTGGTGAAAAATAAATTGCGGAGCCGTGTTGTTGTTCAAACTGATGGACAATTAAAAACCGGAAGAGACATTGCGATTGCCACTTTACTTGGAGCTGAAGAATGGGGTGTGGCCACCGCTGCATTAATTGTGGAAGGTTGTATCATGATGCGCAAATGCCATTTAAATACTTGCCCCGTGGGGGTTGCAACACAAGATCCGGAGTTGAGAAAAAGATTTACCGGTGATGCGGATCATGTGGTAAATCTGTTCAAATTTTTGACACAGGAATTAAGAGAGATTATGGCGGATCTTGGTTTCAGAACTATTAATGAAATGGTTGGTCAGGCAGAATTTTTGGAAAAAAGAGAAAATATCAGTCACTGGAAATTTAACAAACTGAATCTGTCTCCGGTTTTGTATAAAGAACCTGCTCCTAAATCTGTCGGCTTGTTTAATTCAGAAAAACAGGATCATGGATTGGATGAAATTCTCGACAATCAATTATTGAAAGTTGCACAGCCAGCATTGGACAAGCAACAAAAAGTTGTCGCTTCATTTAATATTATCAATACCGACCGGACAACTGGTACACTTTTATCCAACGAGATATCCAAAAAGTATAAAAAGTATGGCTTACCGGATGATACAATTCATTTTAAATTTACCGGAACAGCAGGACAAAGTTTTGCCGCATTCAATGCAAAAGGATTAACGATGGAATTGGAGGGAGATGCCAATGATTATTTTGGAAAGGGATTGAGTGGAGCAAAAATCATTGTCTATCCTTCAAAAGACGCCGGCTTTGTTCCTGAAGAAAATATCATTATCGGCAACGTGGCATTTTATGGCGCTACATCAGGTGAAGCATTTGTAAGAGGAAAAGCAGGCGAACGTTTTTGTGTGCGCAATTCCGGTGCAAATGTGGTGGTAGAAGGCGTCGGCGATCATGGATGCGAATATATGACCGGTGGCCGTGCCGTTATTCTTGGAGCAACCGGAAGAAACTTTGCTGCCGGAATGAGCGGTGGAATCGCTTATGTATACGATGTAAATCACAACTTTGACATACTCTGCAATAGAGAAATGGTTGACCTTGATCCGGTGGATGAAAGTGACGAAAAATTCCTCCAGGAAATGATTCAAAAACAATTTGAATTAACTGGCAGTACTGTTGCAAAATTCATTTTGAATGATTTTGACAATCAGTTGAAGAATTTTGTAAAAGTGTTTCCTCAGGATTATAAAAAAGTATTGCAAGCTTCAGCAGTCAAAGAATCAGTTAAAGTAAATTGATTATTAAATTATTGGATTATTAAATTATTGAGATGGGAAAAATAACTGGCTTTTTAGAATTTACAAGAGAACTTCCACACAAACGTCCTGTGCAGGAAAGGATCAATGATTATAAAGAATTCGTTCAAAGATACCCGGACCAAAAACTGAATGAGCAATCCGCACGGTGCATGGATTGTGGCACTCCTTTTTGCCATGAAGGGTGTCCGGTAGGAAATTTAATTCCTGAATTTAATGATGCAGTGTATCGCAAAAGCTGGCAGGAAGCTTATGAAATACTTTCTTCTACCAATAATTTTCCTGAATTTACCGGAAGAATTTGTCCGGCACCCTGTGAATCCGCTTGTGTTTTAGGAATCAATCAACCGGCAATTACGATTGAAGAGATAGAAAAGCATATTATCGAAATTGCTTTT
>JAICYZ010000226.1 GCA_025933935.1 Chitinophagaceae bacterium | reverse complement strand
GGCACTTCGAGAGCAGTAATGACTCACAGGGATGGCAGCTTTACTGTTAAAGCAAATAATGGCGCTACACTTGTATTTTCATTCGTAGGTTATTCAACAAAAGAACTGAAAGTGTCCGGTAACCAGGCCGGAACGATCACTCTTGATGAGGACGCAAAATCTCTGAGTTCTGTTGTAGTAGTCGGATATGGAACACAAAAGAAAGTAAACCTCACCGGTTCCATTGCGACCATTGATATGACCGAAAAGGAGGGACAACCGATCACCAATGTCAGTAACGCGTTGCATGGCGCTCCGGGATTGTTCGTTAACCTTGGCAACAGCCAGCCCGGTGTGGACAGATCCACTATCCGCATTCGCGGCATGGGAACGCTGAATGATAATGATCCGCTCGTGCTGGTTGATGGGATTGAATATTCCATGGATGAGCTAAACCCGGCTGATATTGCAACAATATCCGTACTTAAAGATGCTTCTGCTGCAATCTACGGTTCCAAAGCCGCGAACGGAGTTATCTTGGTAACCACAAAAACCGGAAAGGGAACGCCAAAAGTTAATTACAGTTATTACTATGGAATTCAAAAACCAACCGCGATGCCTGATGCGATCTGGGATCCGATTGAATACATGAAACTGAAGAACCAGGCGTTGGAAAACGTTGGCAAAGTGCACGACTATTCTGATGCCGAGATTGAAGAATACCAGCAGGGAATGAAAACCGATCCCTTCACTTACCCGGCCAGCAACTGGTTTGATATCGCCCTTGACAACGGACAAATACAGAAACATGACGTGAGTTTTTCAGGAAGTGCAGATAAATATCAATACAGGCTTTCATTGGGATACCTGGATCGCAGCGGTATCATCATTGGGCCAAATGACCAGGAAAAGAAATACTCCCTCGGCTTTAACGGAAGTATGAACATCAGCAAAAGATTAAAAGTAGGTTTGACATTGGATGGTTACTACCGTCATTACAACGAGCCTTATTACAATAGCTTCTGGCAATATTTAAGCCGCACACTGCCTATTCTGACTGATACTTTAAAAGACGGACGTTATGGCAATTCGTGGCTACGCACGCCCGGACGAAACAATTGGGAAAATCCACGGATGATTGCCCAAACCGGTTTTGCTAAAAAAGTAGTAAGCCGTTTTTTAGGAACTGTATTTGCCGACTATCAGCTTCCTTTTGACATTACCTATCATGCAAAATTTGGCGCTGATAAGTATGATGGACTTTTGGAAAATTTTACCCCCCAGGTAAAAACTTATAATCCCAAAACTGAGGCAGCTACAAACTGGAACAGCCCATCAACTGCACCACGTTCGAGGGGAATCGATTACAATACATTGAACATCCATTTTTATCAAACATTGGATTGGGATAAAACCTTTGCCACGGATCACCATCTAAATCTGATGATCGGAAGCAGTTATGACAACTATGATGACAGGTCATTTTCCAGCGGATCGATGGGATATCTTGACGGAACACTTACAGCGATTGATGCCGGTGCACTTCCGTACGAAGGTTATATCGGAGGCAGTTCTTCACAAGATGTGTTGATCTCTTACTTTGGCAGATTGAATTACGATTATAAAGGAAAATACTTGTTGGAAGGAACGCTGCGTGATGACGGTTCATCGCGCTTTGCAAATGGCCACCGCTGGGGCGTTTTCCCTGCTGTATCTGCGGGCTGGCGGATTGATAAGGAATCATTCTTCCATGCTTCAAACCTGTTTAACCTTTTAAAACTACGTGCTTCTTACGGGCAGTTGGGAAACCAGGCCGTAGCCTTATATAGTTATCAAAATTCTATCAATCTCGGGCAGGATTACAGCTTTGGGGGCGCTCTCTCTTCAGGCGCTGCTGCCACCGCTTACAGCGATCCGAATACTTCATGGGAAACAACAAATACCTATGACGCAGGTCTTGATGCAAACCTCTGGAATAACCGGGTTAATTTCACCGTTGATCTTTATAAAAAATACACCGTAAATATTTTGCGTGCTGTAAACATTCCTGATCAGATTGGTGGACTCACTGGTCCGAGCAAAAATGTGGGCACGATGCAGAATACCGGGATAGAATTTACTTTGGGTTATCACAATAACATCGGGGCTTTCAATTATGCATTTAATGGTAATATTTCTTATAACAAGAACAAAGTTGTTGATTTAAACGGTGAAATTTTATATAACTATAACACCAACCTGGCGACGATTACAGAAGCAGGTTATCCCGTTAATTCCTATTACATCTATAATGCAATTGGAATTTTCCAAAGTGATGATGAAGTAGCAAAAAGTCCTTTTCAAAGCGCTACTACCACTGCAGGAGATCTGAAATACCGGGACGTAAACGGTGACGGCAAAATTACCAGCGATGACCGTGTTATTATTTCAACCTCTACACAGATTCCTAAATATACTTTCGGTTTTGGCCTTGACTTCTCATACAAAGGTTTCTCATTAAATGCATTTTTCCAGGGAGTTGCCGGATTGAAAATTTATCCTACTGCCAACCTTGCGTTTCCATTCAACAATGGCGCGGATGCTACCTGGGAATGGGTAACGGATTCATGGACACCGGATCGTCCAAACGCGCGGCTTCCAAAGGTTACGCCAAGTGATGTGGATGATGATAATTACGTCGCCTCTGATTTCTGGCTTCGCGACGGTTCTTATCTAAGGATGAAAAATATCCAGTTAAGTTATAGTCTTCCTTCTAAATGGTTATCAAAAGCCAAAATTAAGAGAGCATCCATTTATGTAAATGCTGAGAACTATCTCACATTTTCAAAATACAAAGATTTCGATCCTGAATCAATTCTTAATGCAAGCTCATTATATCATTATCCGATGCTGAAGACGATCAGTGCCGGTATTAATGTTACATTTTAATCAATTTAAAAAAGACAAAAATGAAAAATATATCCATATTAGTCGGGGTGATCTTCAGCCTTATCATGACAGCCGGTTGTAAAAAAGAACTGCTCGATACCCAGCCAACTGATAAATATAATGAAGGAAACTTCTGGGAATCGGAAGCGGCCGTTGGAGCGGCTTTATCCGGTTGTTACAATCCACTTACTACCGACGGTTTATTCGGTGGCGAAGCCACTCCTTTGTGGGAAGAAACGGCGACACCAAACGCTTACAATTATAGCAATGCTATGGGCTTCAACCTGATTGCAGAAGGTCGCCAACAATCAAATAACAGCGGTATCATTGCGCAGCGTTGGCATGACAGTTATGTTGGGGTAGGACGTTGCAATACCTTTCTTGCAAATGTAGACAGGGTAGAAATGAGCGAGGATACGAAAACAAAAATGAAAGGTGAGGCTCATTTTTTACGTGCATTGTATTACTTCATGCTGGAGAATTATTATGGTGGAGTTCCTTTGATTTTAGATCCGCCGGATCTTTCAACCCAGGCTGCCCTTCCACGTAATACCCGTGAAGAAGTAGTGACGCAGATATTAAAAGATTTAGACAGCGCCGCACTGGTACTTCCGCTGAAATATTCCAAAGCGGATCTCGGCCGTGCGACCAAAGGAGCTGCTATGGCTTTGAAAGCAAGAGTTTTGTTGTATGAAGCAAGTCCGTTATTTAATTCTTCAAATGATGTGCAGAAATGGCAGGCTGCTGCTGATGCGGCAAAAGCTGTAATTGATTTACCGGGAACGGGATACGGATTGTATCCGGATTACAGGGGATTATTTCTGCCTCAAAACGAAAATAATAAAGAAGTAATTTTCGACGTACAATACATTTTCCCGGGCCTTGGTACTTCTTTTGATCTCATTGGAAAGCAGTATAATACCAATGCACCTTTGCTCGACCTGGCACAGGCTTATTACATGAACAATGGATTGCCAATTAGCGATCCTGCATCAGGATATGATCCGGCAAATCCTTATTCAAATCGCGACCCAAGGTTATATGGTACCATATTTTTTCCCGGAGATACCTTGATGCAAGTGAAAGTTACCAATACACGTTTTGCAGTAACAGGGTATGGAATGAAAAAGTATACGATTTATGATAAGGGGCCGGCGCCTGCAGGGCAATCAGATTTAAAAGGCGGACAGTCCGAAACCAATTTTATCATACTCCGGTATGCCGATATTTTATTAATGTATGCCGAAGCATTAAATGAAGCTTCAGGTCCGTCGCCGGAAGTCTATGATGCGTTGAATGCAGTGAGGCAGCGTGTAAAAATGCCAGCCATCGACCCATCCGTAACCCCTTTGACCCAGGCAGAATTAAGACAAATCATTCATCATGAACGGCGGATAGAATTTGCCGGCGAAGGCCTGTATTATAACGATATCCGCAGGTGGAAAACAGCTGAAACTTTATTAAACGCATCGATAAAAAAATATGACGGCAGCCAGATTGAAGTAAGAACCTTTGATCCGTCGCGCGATTATTTCTGGCCGATTCCATTAACAGAAACAGATCTGAATCCGAATTTGGAACAGAACCCCGGATATTAAGAAATAGACGTCGAATCCAATCTAAATGAAATAAAACCAATAAAACAGAAGATAGTGAGACTTAAAAAAACTATCTTCTGTTATTTTTTAGTACTTGTAAAAAATTGTGATTCCAATGAAATCAAAACCTATTTCCCTTCTGTTTTTTATTTGCTCCTTTACTTTTGCAAAAGCACAAAACAATCATTGGGACAGCACCTACCGTCCCGGTCTTTATGACTTTAAGGTCCAGTTGTATCAAAGCTACCCGCATTCGAAAAATGAAATTATTTTTCTTGGAAACAGCATCACTGAGCGAGTTGACTGGAATGAGTTGCTCGGAATTTGTAACGTGCAGAATCGTGGTATTTCCGGCGACATTACTTTTGGGGTGTTGCAAAGATTGAATGAAGTAACTGACGAACATCCTAAAAAGGTTTTTATTTTGATCGGCATAAATGATATTTCAAGGAATATTCCGGATAGTGTTATCCTGGCAAATTATTACAAAATGGTTGAGCGCATAAAAAGAGAATCACCAGAAACGAAAATCTATTTCCAGACGTTGTTGCCCGTGAATAATGAGTTCACACAATTCAAAAGCCATTACAATAAAGATGAACATATTCTTTGGCTGAATGAGCAAATCAAAAAATTAGGTAGGGAAGAAAAAATAACGGTGATCGATTTGTATCCACACTTTTTAGATCATCAAAACAAGTTGGATAAAAAATATACAATGGATGGTTTGCATCCAAACGGAGAAGGCTATAAAGTATGGGCCGCCATTTTAAAGAAATACATCGATTGATGAGGAAAAGAAGAATGAAAATATATATAAGAGGATTCTGTTTCTCTTAAACCTATTCAAGGGACATTTAAGACCAATTGTATGAATTTGAAAATCAAAATCTGTGTTTTTTATTTGTTTATTGTATGATAAATTAAATCTGAAAAAGTTACTCATGAGATTATATCGCTGCCTTTCGCTGTTCTTAATCATAATTACAGCTTCTTGCTCCACAAGTAATCATTACAGGTTGCGCACTTTCGATAGACAAGCTCATCGTGGCGGCCGCGGATTAATGCCCGAGAATACGATTGCTTCAGAGAAAAATGCAATCAATTATGATTGTACCTTGGAAATGGATTTGCAAATGTCAAACGACAAGAAGATCGTCGTTTCGCATGATGCTTATTTCAACAGTGATTTTTGTCTGACACCGGAGGGAGATTCGATGACGAAAAAAGATGGATTGAGCAGATTGATTTACAACATGCCTTATGACAGCGTCGCAAAATATGACGTTGGTCTTAAACCATATCCTGCATTTCCCAAACAAAAGAAAATTCATGCGATCAAGCCGCTGCTAAGTGTTTTGATAGATTCAGTGGAAGGTTATGCAAAAGAAAAACATCAGGTGAATCATTATAACATTGAAATAAAATCGAATCCAAAATATGACGGAAGATATTATTCAACACTACAAGAATATGTCGATTCAGCAATGAAAATTATTTTGGATAAAGGCATTGCTTCAAGAACGATGATGCAGTCTTTTGACGTGAGAGCGTTAAGAATGATTCATGAAAAATATCCAAAAATTCAAACGTCATATCTCGTAGGCGCCAATAATAAAAAAACAGCGCAGGGATATATTGATGAACTCGGTTTTAAGCCAGATATTTTCAGTCCCGAATTTTCTTTGGTTACGCCGGAATTGGTAAAAG
>JAICYZ010000199.1 GCA_025933935.1 Chitinophagaceae bacterium | reverse complement strand
TGACCCTAATTTTTTTCTTTCAGATTCTTTGTTCAAAATATGCCTTAAAAGGTCAGCGATAAAAGCAGATTTTTCATTTCCTTTTACAAGCCCTGCCGTTTCATTTTCATAGAAAACCGGGTATTGAAATGGTAAAGACTGGCTATAACCGTTCTCTACAGAATTTGACAAAATAATTTTTCCGAAGTTATCTTCTACACAAAATTCTGCGTTTAATTGACTGGCTAAAGAAGTAACGATGCCGATAGTTTCAGCATCCTTCGTTAAAATATTTTTCAAACTTGTTTTAGCCATTCTTTTTTTTGTTTTTATTCTTTAGAATAAAATTTATAAGCCAAGAATTTCTTTTGCTTTTTGCAGAATTACTTCCGGGTCAAAAGGCTTGGTCATATATAGATCTGCCCCTACTTCCTGGCCTTTCTGCCGATCAAGTTCCTGCCCTTTTGCCGTTAGCAATACTATAAAAACATCATTCAGTTCCAATTCCTTTTTTACTTTTCTGCATACTTCCATTCCATTCATTTTCGGCATCATCACGTCAAGGAAAACCAGTTGCGGACTTTCTGTTTTTATGATTTCATACGCTTCTTCTCCGTTTGAGGCAGAATAAAAATTCACGCCATCATCTTCCAGTTCTTCCAGCGTTTGTTCCAGCAGCATCCTGATGTGCGCTTCATCATCTACAATCAAAAGTTTTTGTTCCATGTTTAGTTATTAGTTCTGTGTTATTTTATTCATTCTTAATCGTTACAAGTATTCTATTTCTAAAAGAAAATATAAATAGCAATTATTTGTTCATTTACTGCATTAGCACATAAGCGAATTTTTACATTTTCTCATTTTTCAACGGGTTTACTGATAAATAAAAAACAAGACATTTTCCAATCCTTTTTCAAACCGCAGCGTTTGTACAATTTCCTGTTTGCCAGAGAAAACTGAATTTAAAATAATGATATCGGGCTGTGAGGCAATCGCATTTTGTACCAGTTCTTTCCCGTCCGATTCCACTACCTGGTAGCCCTTTGTTTGCAGAACATCTGTGAGTGACCGAACCGCTGCGCTGTCTTCATCCACCACCATTACTTTTCTTTTAGATTTCCCCTGTTCCAAAAGATTTCCCACTTCTGTAAAGAGTTGCGCTGTGTCAATTGGCTTGGTTAAATACCGGTCAACTCCAATGCGAAAACCTCTTGCCTTGTCCTGAACTATCGATAAAATAATGATCGGAATATCCATTGTTTGCGGATCATTTTTCAGAATGGCAGCCACATCAAAGCCATTCATTTCCGGCATCATCACGTCGAGAATGATCAGGTCAGGACGATTTTTGCGGATGCATTCCAACGCCTGTTTACCATTTGTTGCCTGTTCTATTAAATAGCCGGCTTCGCTTAGTTCCTGTTCCAGCAATGAGCGGATGGAATCATCATCATCCACCACAAGAATGGTAGACATTTTTCCATTCGATTTTAATTTTGAAAACACCATCTGCTCTTTCAGCTGTTTTACCAGTTCGTCTAAATGAATCGGCTTCTGCTTTTTAATATTATTATTGTCGGAAGGAACAAAAGGAATAGCGAAAGAAAAAGTACTTCCTTTTCCAATCGTGCTTTCAACCCAGATGCGGCCACCATGATGCTCTACAATTTCTTTGCAAATCGGTAAACCGAGGCCGGTTCCTTTTGGTTTATCAGTTAATGTATCACCACCGACTTGTTTAAATTGTTCGAACACAGCTCCGTAATCTTCAGGAGCAATTCCGATCCCGGTGTCAGAAACCTTCACAATTACTTCGTTGTCTTTTTGAGAAACTTCGCAGGTAACATTTCCTTTTTCAGTAAATTTTACAGCGTTGGAAAAAAGATTAATGACTACCTGGATCAGTTTGTCCTCGTCTCCGATTATATCCGGAATATTGCTGTCAATTTTTTTGATCAGTTTAATTCCCTTCTGATCAAAAAGCGAAGTCGTTGCCAAAACAGCCCTTTCTACGACCTCTGGCAGCGATACGCTTTCCTGGTTCCATTCCATGCGGCCGGCTTCGATTTTTGCCAGGTCAAGCACATCATTTATCAAATGAGTCAGTCTTTCTCCTTCGGAGATAACCACTTGTAAGTTTTCATTGATCTGTGCAATTGTTTTTCCTGTTTTCGGATCACTTTGATTTACTGCCGGGAATATTTTATCGTTCAAACGCTTATTAATTATTTTGGCGAAGCCCAAAACAGAAGTGAGCGGCGTTCTTAATTCATGGCTCACAGTAGAAAGAAATGCGCTCTTGGCTTCATTCGCTTTTTCCGCAACTTTACTGGCTTTTTCGGCTTCCATCTTTGCCTGTTCCACGTCTTCAAAAAGCTGTGCATTGCGCAATGCAACGCCAACAGAAGAAGCGATCGTTGTCAATAATCTTTGATCATTTTCATTAAAACGATTTTCCTGCTCTGTACTTTGTACGCTCAATACGCCGACAATTTCATCTCCTTCAGGAATTGGAACTCCGAGGTAAGAAGAAGCAGGAGTTCCCATTTGTGAGATACCCATTTCTTCATGTTTGATGCTTAAATCTTTATTGATCAGGAGTGGCTCTCCGGACATGATTATTTTCGAAGTGAGCCCATCCCCAATTTTTCGTGCAGGCATTATTTCTCCAAACTGGTAGGGGAAATAAATCATTTTTGTTTTCTTATTTAATAAAGCGAGATAAGCAATATTGGCTTTGAAAAGATCTCGTAGCTGATCGCCGACAAACTGGATCAGCTCAGAAGGATTTAATTGTGAGGCCAATGCCTTGCTTATATTATTTACTGTAGAAAGTTCTGATGCTCTTTGCTTTGCATCACCAAGTAATCGGGTCGTTTCGTCGAACAAACGGGCATTTTCCAGGGCAACACTCATGCTGTTGGTCAGGGTGGTTAATAAACGAAGATCGGAATCGTTAAAAGCATTTTCCCTGTCTACGTTTTGAAGGCTGACTGAGCCTTTTACCACATCGCCAACGATCATCGGAACAAAAATCACTGATTTAGGAGGCATTCCGACAGTTACCGTTACGCCTCCAAATTTCTTGGCAGTCTCAATGAAATCTTCGTTAATGTTAATGGCAGTTTTGGTGCTAATCAATTGTTTATTTATCCAATTTATCGGACGCGGTTCAGTGTGCAGGCGTATTCCTTTTTCGATGGCATATTGCCAATGCTCCAGTCCGGTAAAATGATCAAAAGTGCGGATCACCAAAGTTTGTGTATCGGGAAATAAGTCGCACAACCTGTTGCCTACTAATTCATAAATTGCCGCCATATTCATTTCCCTCACCAGGCCGTCCTGTACGCTGTTAATCACTGCAAGTTCTGCAGTTCGTTGTTCGGTTTCTTTCAACAGCCTTGTAGTCTCGTCAAACAAACGTGCATTTTCCAGGGCAACACTCATTGCAGAAACCACCGTTTGCAGCAATCTGACATCCGAATCGCTGAAAGCGTTTTCTTTTTCATAATTGCTGATGCTAACCATGCCGCGGGGTGTATTGGCTACCAGAATTGGGACAGCCATAAAAGACTTTTCGACTTGAGTGCCTGGTAAAATATAAGACCCCAATTCTTTCATTCGCTCTTCCAGGTTTTCGTTTATGATAAGAATTTTTCCGGTTTCATAAACCTGTTTTGACATACCAGCCATTGTAGAAGGTGCTACATCAATAATTTTGCCCTGGTCCCGCACATATGGATAAAACACCTGGTTGGTTTCCGGAGAAAATAAGCGAATATCAATGTCAAGCGTGTGCATTACATCGCTTAATTTGTTTCCAACCAATTCGTATATCGCCTGCATGTTCAGTTCTTTTGCCAGGCCTTCCTGGACACTGTTGATCACAGAAAGTTCTGCGGTTCTTTGTTCAGTTTCTTTTAATAGCCTGGTAGTTTCATCAAATAATCTTGCATTTTCCAATGCCACGCTCATACTATTTGCCAGCGTTTCTAAAAGACGAACATCAGAAGCGCTAAAAGCATTTTCCCTGTCAACATTTTGCAAACTCACATAACGTTTTACTTTTTCTCCGATCAGCAAAGGCACAAATATGGCAGATTTGACACTTCCTGTATCTCCGACTACTTTGTTGCCAAACCATTTGAATGATTCATCTGTATTATTAATGACGATTTTTTGTTTTGTTTCTATAAGTTGTTTCCTTAGTTTGTCAAATGGGCGGGGATCAGGGTAATAACGTTTTCCATTTTCAATCGTAAAATTGAAATGCTCCATGCCGGTAGTTTCATCAAAAGTTCCGATAAGCACACCTTGCGCGTCAAAGGCATCACGGATTTTATTTCCAACGAGGTCGTAAATAGATTGCATATCCAGCTTGCTTACCAAACCTTCCTGTACGTTGTTAATTACCGCAAGTTCTGCTACCCGCGCACTTAATTCTCCGGTCCTTTCATGAATTGTTTTTTCAAGCTCTTTATGTTTTTCTTTTAGTTGCCGGGTACGGTATTTTAGAAATAAATAAATGAGAAGAACTGCAATGATTGCATATAATAAATAAGCCCACCAGGTAGCGTACCACGGCTCCAGAATTGTGAAAGAGTAGACAGCTTCATTACTGATCTTATTATATATATTTTTTGCCCTTACATGAAATGTATAATTGCCGGGCGAAAGATTGGTATATTCTTTATAAGTGTTTTTTCCAAGATCGCTCCATGTTTTTTCATATCCTTCCAGCCATGTTTGATATTCCGTTTTGTCTTCTTTTTGATAGAATGGTGCCGCATAGTCAAACCGTAAAGAATTGTTCTTGAATTTTATTTCAGGCAATTTTGCAGATATATTTTCAAAGGGGTTCAACGATTTATTTTGTGAAGTAATACTGGTAATCAACGTTTTATAAGGGTGGTCAAAATTTGCTTTTATTTTTTCATCATAACAAATCAATCCATCTCCCGTAAGGAACCATACAATATCATTTTTATCAAAGTAGGGAAAAAGTACGCCTGCATCAGAAAGAGGCAGCAAGCTCGTTGAATCCAGATTATATTTCCCATCCGGTTGTGGAGTTGCAATGATAAATTTTGTTGTTAAATTCTTATTATTTGATTCTGCAAGCCAAAGCCTTTCCTGCTTATCTTCGATGCCGCCAAAGAAATGCATTCCAAATAAAGTTGCCTGCTCAAAATGCTTTTTTGTTTCATTGTATGATAGGGTAGAAGAATCCAATTGGAAATAGACCTGATGGTTCAAAGGAAATATCACTGATACTGGCCCGGTTAGTCCTTGTTTTTTACCGAAACTTTCAACCTTGGTTTTTGACATATCCAAAGTACCTTCTTTATCAAAAAAGGGAGTAATGCGAAAAACCGTTCCATTTTGAGCACCGGCCCATTGCTGACCATTATCTGTTTCGGCAAATGTTTTAATTTCGCCTGATACATCATGTAAATATCCCCGGTATTTCCAGCCAACCGGCGTATGAGGATCGCGGGTGAAAATTGTAAGACCAAAGGTTGTTGCAACATAAAGTAAATCCGGATACTTTTTTGACAGTGCAATTTGACCGATTTTTAAACTATCATTTATAGAGGGACGTACCACCAAGGCTTTACCGTTTTTGATAATTTCCAGTCCATTTCCCGAAACTAATAAGGTATTTCCATCGGCTACCGTACTAAATACCTGGTTTAAGGGAATTTGATTGAACAACACAAATTTGTGTGTGACAGAATCAAAACGAAGTAAACCGTTATTTGTTCCTACATATAAACTACCATCGGTCAGCCTTGCCATATCAAAAGGAGAAGCGGAAATCCCCGATTCAGAAGTGAATTGGGTAAAGGGAGAATTAAGATTGGCTTTTGCAAGTCCATTATCCATTGCAAACCACAAACTGCCGTTTTTATCCTCGTACAAATCTGAAACAACATTACTCGGAAGCCCCGCACTTTTATCAATAATTTGAGTAATTCTTCCTTTTCCATCAATGAAAACTACGCCATGTCCAAGAATAGATAATGCATAATTGTTTTTGATCTTAATACCTTTATAAAGGATGGTGTTCTTAAAAAAAACATCTGCTGCTGATGCAAAGGGCTTAAAATCTTTGCCATCAAAAAGATATAGACCATGAGAGAAAGTTCCTAAAAGATATTCATGAGAACCGGCAGCACCATTAGCAATTGTTTCATCCTCATAAGGCAACATGATTTGCATGCGCTCTTTCCCCAAAAATTCACTTCCCGGAATCAATACCAGTGAATCATTTATCATTTTTAAAAGCCCTTTTGCCTGTTCATGCACATATAAAGTTCCATCATGGTAAAAGCTATACATGAAGTGTGTGGATGGTTCCCAGCTTTTTACCTTCCAATCATTTCCATTTTTTGTAAGGCGAAATAATCTCTCCCGTGACTGGAAATAAATATCATTTCCGGCAAGTTGCATAGACCATATATCTGTAAACTTGCGTTTGCCTATTGGTATATATTTCAGCAGTGAATATTCGCGGGTTTTACCGACGCTATCATTGTCCAGATAGCCGAAATCCATATAACCTCCATAATAAACAATTCCATTTTTGTCTTTTAGAAAACACCTGCTTATTACGGAATTAACAGCAGCAGGAATCTTACTCCAATGTACGCCATCGTATTTTAAAATGGAACTGGGTGGATTTACGTTTCCAAAATACATAATGCCGTTATTATCCTGGATTACACTCCAGTTCTGATTTCCTCCCTCATACGTTTTAGGCAGATAGTTATTTATAAAAGGCAAGCCGTTTTCAAACGCTGACTGGCTTTTTACAGTACTAACTGACAGAAGAAATAAAAAAGTGAACGCGCCTTTATAAAGCGTTTTGGTAATTGCAAACAGATGCCTGTTCATATGGATTTATTGAACGGTGATAAATAGAAACTGTGAAATTCAGTAGTTAAGCCAAATCTTCGATAGAATATTGCCGGAGAGAAGAAGAATATAGGGGTAAATATAATAATAATCTTGGTGTAATGAAAGAACCAACTTTTATTATTGTCATTTTATTGTAAAACAAAAAATGATGAACCGATTTATTGATGTTTTGCTGCAACGAAAATAAGAAATGGTATTATTTGTTTCTTTGCTGTTTCGCAAAAATGTTCGCGAATTGCGTTGTATGTAACCGTTATTCTGGGTGATTACTTCTTATA
>JAICYZ010000282.1 GCA_025933935.1 Chitinophagaceae bacterium | reverse complement strand
TGGATCAGAAGAAAAGGCCGTTAACGGATTTGAAATATACGCGGCATATCTCGCATCATCATATACACCACATTGTTCCCTTGATGCTTTAATTCCATCATTATAAAGTGTCTGAGCATTTTCGCTGGTCCAGCCAAGTTGTGCGGCTTCCGCTCTGGTAAATTTCATTTGAGCGGCAGTAATAACTTGTCCCGGAGCGGTACGCGATTTTGTCGCATCTCCCATTAAGGACCAGTTTGGATGTGCATTTTCCCATGTAAGCAAATCATCGCGCTTCAAGCCATAAGGAATACCGGAATATGAACCACTGCCATTTTTGGTAAAATATACCGCTGTTCTTGGATCATCATAAGACATTAAAGTGTCAACAAATGTCTGGCTTGGCGCATAATCTGCCCGGCCATCAAACTGGGCATTCCAGGGATTTCTATAAGTGTCATCAGAAAGGTAATTATAAACTACATTATCCGAATTGTTGTCTACGAATCCAGCCGGATCATTTAAAGCCTTTTTAAATTCGGTAGCTGCATAATCAGACGGACCAGGGTAAACTTTAGAGAGTCTTAAGCTCAAAGTCATTCTCAACGAATTTGCAAATTTTTTCCAACGGGCGGCGCTTCCATTCAGCAGGATGTCACCCTTAACAGCTGCACCCCCATCAAACTCAGCAATGGCTTCCGTGAGTTCTTTGATGATATTTTTGTAAATGGAATCTTGTGGCGTATAAGAGGCGGCTACATTTCCCTGTAAAGCATCAGTATAAGGTATATCACCATACATATCAGAGACCATCGCAAAAAGATACGCTTTGTATATCCTGGCAACCGATATTTGATTTGCATTTGAACCACTATTGGCAGCATACACCTTTGTCTTTTCATCGGTATTGTATTGAATTATTTTTTGCAAATCTTCTAAAGGATTTACATAAAATGTTGCCCAGTCTATCTGTGCCATAGCATATTGCGCCTCATCGGGATATTGAGTCTGCATAAGCCATTGAACATATAAAGTTGGATTTGTTTGAAAAGAACGGCTACTTGCAAGAGCAGACGATGTCCGATAGATTGCATCCGTGAGAAGTGCAGATGGAAGCGGAACAGTAGCAGAGTTTGGGCTAACGTTGGTATTACCAAAATCACCGGCTTTTTTGCAACCCGCTATTAAAACTACAAACGCAAGGAATATTCCCGTGATTTTATATTTTAAGTATTTCATTTTTCGTAATTTTTAATTTTAAAATCCTAATTTAATGCTGAAACCATAACTACGGGTACTTGGCAACCCGCCATTCTCTCCGTATTTATTTCCTAATTCAGAAGGATCCCAGTTTGTATTATCTTTTGCCCGAGCAAGCAGCCATAAATTTTGTCCGACCAAAGAAACTGTTATCTTTTGAATAGGATTATTATCTGCTTTGAAAATCTTTTTCACAGGCAGATCGTAGCCAAAACTGATTGATCTCAGCTTTATATAGCTTGCGTCATGAATGTACGGTTCAGCAATTTTATTTGAGAAGTAAAACTGGTGAAAATAGTCGTAGCCTTCCACATACATGTCTACCGGCTTATTATCTTTATCAACACCTTTTACATGCACACCTCCTCCATCAGCAACTGCATCTCTAACATTCTTTCCTTTATCATTCAATTCAGCTGTTTCTTTGTAAAGTCCGGAAAAATTACCCCACATTTCAGACAAAGAGAAGAATTTGCCACCTTTTTGGAAATCAATACCAATGGCAAGACTTAGGTTTTTATACGAGAAGCTGTTGAAAAAGCCGCCGGTAAAATCCGGAAGTACAGAACCAAAATAATCATTTAGAACTGGCTGATAAGTGCCATCTGCATTTAAAATCGGAACTCCGTTTGCATTCTTCAAAATACCTGTTCCTCTTAATTGTCCCCAGGTAGCACCACTATCTTTATTTACAATAGTTGCAAATCCAAATGCACCGGTACCGTCTATAGCAGTGCTATATACTAAAGTATGGATATCGGGAGTCAGTTCAATTACTTTGGATGTATTTTTAGCAAAGTTGAAACTACTATTCCACACAAAATCACGTGTCTGAACCGGTGAACCTTCTAAAGTTATTTCAAATCCGTTACGTTCAAGTCTTCCGGCATTGATCGTTTTTTTGGTAAAGCCACTGGTAGACGTGATATCAACATTCAGAATCTCATTGATTTTGTTTTCTTTATAATAGGTAAAGCTGATGCCAGCCCTGTTATTAAAGAATTTCAAATCAACGCCAGCTTCGTAAGAAGAGGAGAGGGCGGGCATAATTGCAGAATTCGGCAATGTGTTTGGCACATCCATAAGAATGTTAGTTCCGTAGGTGAGCGGGTTCACAGCATATAACAGGTCAAGCCCATACGGATTGAGATCTGAACCTACCTGTGCCCATCCCCCACGGATTTTTCCGTATGACAATGCAGGGAAATTGGTAATTAACTTACTAAACAAAATGCTGGCCCCAACAGAAGGATAAAAATAAGAATTCTTATCTGCCGGCAATGCGGAACTCCAGTCATTTCTGCCTGAAAAATCAAGGAAAGCAAAATCCTTATAGCCTATATTACCGCGTCCATAAACACTTCGTACGGTTTTATATTCCCGATAATTAGAAAATGATGAAGGCGATTTACTGTTAGAAATGGTGTACAAATCAGGTACAACTAATCCTCCATTGGTAGAATTACGTACATCCCGATAAAAATTCTTCCGGATATTTCCACCGGCATTCAGATCAACACTGAAATCTCCGAAGTGATTATTGTAACTGGCCAATCCTTCGAAATTAGTTTCACTCGAGAAAGTTTGCCCTGTTGCATAAGAGTTTTTATAAACCGGCTGACCAACCTGGATACCACTAAACTCCATTATGTAAGGACGTTTATTCTCCCAATTATTGGTAACCTGGTTACGCCTGAAAAATGCTGCTACTTTAAAATGACTATCATATTTATAAGTAAGATTAACATCCCCGAAAAGACGATCCCTGTTATTTACATTATCAATATTGTTGAAGTAGAAATATGGGTTGAACCAATAATTGGCTTTATTAAAACCATTTGTATTAAAGGTTGTATTCGCGTTAGGATTAGCATGGTTCCAACTTGCAACCGCTCCTAACGGTGTTTTAAAATCCTGCAATTCTTTCAATATTCCCATATCCAAATCACGATGGAACCATTGGCTGAAGTTACCGCTGGAAGGGTTGCTGTATTGATCATCAAATTCTCCTTTTACTTTTTCATTGGTATAAAACACATTTGCACCTGCAGTAAAATGTGAGCTTAGATCAACAGTGCTTTGAGATGAAAGGTAATTTCTCTGCAGATTTGTATTTGGCAAAATACCATTTTGATACAGGTTTGTATAAGAAAACCTGGTTGAAAAATTTTCACCGGCTTTGCTTAAAGCAATGTTGTTGTTATAAGTGCTACCGGTCTTAAAAAAGTCTTTTACGTTATTCGGTTGTGCGTCCCATTTTGCTGTTTTAAAAGAATAGTTGCTTCCAGGATACCAGGCATACCATGGAATATAATCGCCCCCATCAAAAGCCGGGCCCCAGCTACTATCGTCTGTATTATCATGATATCTCATACCGTCAAAAACTTTCCATTCTACCGGGTTATTTTCACTCCACTTATAGGTGAGCCATTCGCCACCAGTATCGCCGCCGCCATATCTATTCTGAAAATGAGGAATAGTGCTTGCTTTATCAATTGTAGTAGTGGAGTTCAATTCAATCCCAATACCACTTGTCCGACGTCCTTTTTTTGTAACTATTTCTACTACTCCGGCATCTGCTCTCTGACCATAAAGCGCAGTAGCATTCGGACCTTTCAATACGGTTACGCTCTGAACGTCGTCCATATTTAAATCTATAACATTTACGGGCGTGCCGTCCACAACATAGAGCGGATTTTTATCTGTTAGTGATCCTGCTCCGCGGATTCTGATAGCAGAGGCAAAGCCCAATTTTGCCCCGGCAGGAGCTGAAATTTGCACACCGGCAATGTTACCAGCCAAAGCCCCATTTATATCTGATTTTCCCGGAACAGCCACCTTTGAAGGGTCGATCTGTTGAGCAGCATAGGGAAGTGTAGCCACTCTGCGCTGAATTCCCAATGCAGTAGTTACCGTTACGGCTGAAAGTTCAGTAGTACTGCGGGAAAGTGTAGCCGTTGCGTGTCCATTAACAGGAATAACCACCGACGAATTGAAACCAACAGCACTTATTACCAAATTACCCGAGCCCTTCAGGTTAAGTGAAAATTGGCCGTTTGCATCCGCGGTGGTTGCATTTTTTGTTCCGCTTTCTGTTACGGTTGCAAAAGGTATTGCTCCGCCGGATTCATCAGTTACTGTTCCTGTGACAGTTTTTCCTTGCGAGAATGCTGATCCGGCAAATAGCATCAGCATGGCAAAGATTGTTAGAAATCTTCTCATGTGTTTTTTGTTTTTAGTTAATAAAATTTTCTGGTTTATAAAAGCAAAAGTTTTGACAGTTTGATGATGGTTTTGCGTTTAGTTAACCTTAGACACACGAATATAGGGAAACGCTGCATGAAAGTAACTAATAAAATGACAGCAAGCTGACATTCAATCTGATATACAAAATTAATGTAACTTGTTACAAGATACAAGGTCAAATGGTTACATTAAATGTTGAGCGGTATTTTTAAGAAAAAAAATAATTTTTTTTTTTAAAAAAAAGAAAAAATAAGAATACAGTTCCTAATCAGCGAGAAAAGCAACGGTTTGAAATGTAACAATAAGAATATCGGATATTTGTTGGTATTCTAGGATTCAGAAATCACCAAATTTAATTTTTTCGGTCGCAAATTCATGCAGCAATTTGAGAGTTATCCACATATTTTGTTCCTCTTTTAACGACTGCAAACATTCTAAG
>JAICYZ010000400.1 GCA_025933935.1 Chitinophagaceae bacterium | reverse complement strand
GCACCGGAAAACCGGTTTTGCATGCTCCGGTCTCTTGCATTGGGCATAGATGGCATTAACCCCTGCGTAAGGCGTTGCCGCCCTTGCGGCAATACCAAAATTTGCCGATCTTATTTTCGTTGCTGCCGATTGCTTCACATGCAATGGCTTCGACCGGGCGCATTGCGTTCCCATGCGAAGGTAAAACACTACATTTCCGATAGTGCCATTTAAAAACACGTCAGTTACTTTAGCCATGAGCTTTTGATTTAATTAGTTTATGTTACATCTGGTCCAATTACCTGAACCCGTCATACCTGTACAGCAGTTTATTGTTGGTAGGTATACGGAGGGACACTGTTGGGCATAGGGATCGTGATGTTTAGGTTTTTTGGGAAAAATAATGGATGGATTGTTTTATAGGTTTTCGTAGGCTGTTTGATATATTCTTTCAAGGGTTGTTCCTGAGTTAAAAGTAGCAGGAGCCAATTGTGAAACAATTACCTCAAGACTTTTTGAAATCTCCACATGACAACCTCTACTTAGAATTAAATAAGCAAGAGCAACAGATTCTCCTCAATTTTTTACTGCAACAGATTAGAGTGGCAGAAATTATTAAAACGATTGTATCCCATACTCGCAATCTATTCTGTTTTTTATATTATCGGCCGGAGATCCTCTTGACGTTTTAATTCAACATTGGTAACGGATTGATATAGCAGTGGAATATGCTCTACCTCGACGTCGCTTTTATCGAGGCCAAAAGCAGTTTCATCAGTTTGCCCGAGGCGTTTCAGGAAAAAATAAGAATTGAGCAATACTCCTTCACGGAAGGAAAATTCATTCTCTACAGAAAGAAATTTTTCAATCACTACAAATTTAAAATCTGGCTCACTGTTGTACCTGGTCGATCCGTCAGGCAGGGTATGTAAATTCAACTCTTTGTTGATGATCAGTTCCTGCACTATTTTTTTGAAATACATTTCTGTCCGGGGTTGAATCCTGAAACCAATATTGATATTTACTTTGATCACTATATCATCAACCAACTCAGAAACATTATACGAAAGCGTATAAGGCTCCTCAGTTCTGTTGATATGCAGAAACCAATAAACATCGGCCCTTTTGGGCTTTTTGGAGAAAATAGATTTGATGATCTTCTCTTCAATATGATGCCGCTGATTGGCTTTGGTGAGGTAGATCAATTGAGTGGAATACTTTGGGATGCGGCTGTCTTCGCTTAGCATTTTCAGTTGATCGGCATATTTGCCCAAATCTACAAAACGGGTAAGGCGGTTGGTAATTTTTCTGGCATAATACCAGACATACATGGTAGTAAAAATGCCAAACTCAAAGAAAAGGAACTTCCAGCGTTCCTCTATTTTTGCCACGTTTGCAATGAAGAAAGAAAACTCTATTGTGCCAAAAAGCATTAGTAAGCCAAGCACTAAAAATTTATTCCATTTTAATTTATAATAGAGAAAGTGCATCAGCAAAAATGTCGTCATCATCATCGTAATAGTAATACCAAATCCATAAGCCGCTTCCATATTAGTGGAGGTTTCAAAATATAAGATCATCAAAATGCAACCTGCCCAAAGAATATTATTAACACTGGGAATGTAGATCTGTCCCTTCAGTTCTGTGGGCTGCCTCACCGCTATCCGGGGCCAGAAATTCAGGTTCATTGCTTCATTTATCAATGTGTAGCTTCCGCTGATCATCGCCTGTGAAGCGATTATGGTGGCGATGGTGGCAATGATAATTCCCGGTATCAGAAACCATTGTGGCATTATTTCATAAAAAGGATTGCGCCCCTGAAGCAAGGCACCTTTTCCAAGGTTCATGATCCAGGCAGCCTGCCCCATATAACTCAGCATTAATGCGGTCTTTACTCCCGCCCAGGTAATGCGGATATTATTTCTTCCGCAATGACCAAGGTCAGAATACAATGCTTCTGCTCCGGTGGTGGCTAAAAATACAGCGCCCAATAACCAAAAACCACGAGGATAATCTACTAAAAAACGGTAAGCGTACACAGGATTCAGTGCTTTGAAAATAGCGGGATGTTTTACAATTTGTGAAATGCCCAGAGCGGAAAGCATGATGAACCAAACGAGCATGGCAGGCCCGAATGCACTGCCTATTTTATGGGTGCCAAAACGCTGGAAGAAAAACAATGCTGATAATATGATGATGACGACCGGAACAGTCGGCAAATGTTCCAGGCCTTTCACAATCGTTAATCCTTCCACTGCCGAAGCCACAGAAATGGGTGGCGTGATAATGCCGTCTGCGAGTAAAGTAGTAGCGCCAAGAATGGTCGGAATGACCATATATTTACCATACCTGCGAACGAGCGCATAAAGTGAAAAAATGCCACCTTCGCCATGGTTGTCTGCTTTTAGCGTGAGATAGATATATTTGAATGTGGTTTGAAAGGTGATGGTCCAAAACACGCAGGAAATACCACCATACACCAGTATTTCCGAAACAGGCCTGTCTCCTACAATGGCTTGTAAAACATAGAGCGG
>JAICYZ010000357.1 GCA_025933935.1 Chitinophagaceae bacterium | reverse complement strand
CCATTTCCAAAAAGGCGGTTGAATAAATTGTCATAAAGGCTCAGCTTAGGTTTTACCTGGCCCCGGTTTAATATACTGAGTGTGTTCGCTCTTTTTTTGAAGTAATTAATTTCTGCCTTTTTTGCCTCCAAAGCCCTGAATTCTTCTGCTGTATAGGTGCTGGGAGTTCTGTAAAAGCGATCGCCGATCTTTTCATAAACCGTATAAGTTTTTGTAACCGGATCATATGCTACCGAATCAGTAATATTTGGCGGATTTTGAAAGTCATAAACATTTGGTGTTGCAGAAATAAAATCGCCTCTCGTATCATGAATTGGAAAAGGAAGGGTATCATTTTTTCTAAGAAAAGTAGAGTCCTGAGATATGACACGCAAAGGCAAGACAATAGAAAATCCTATTGACAAAATACACCCTAATATCAACCCCATATAATTTGGCGCTAACTTCTTTGTAAACAACATCCGGCAAATTATTTTAGGTAGATTTCTATCAAATGGATTTTAGTGCTTTTTTAATTAATGTTTCTAAGGAATTTATTGATGGCTCCGAAAGTACAATTTTTTTTATCGCTTGTTCTCCTACCGGCCTTGCTATTCCCAACGCTACCAATGCATTTAACGCATCCTGCTCAAAAGTATTGCCGCCAGATGAAATCGCCGCAGAAGTGCCGGATAATTTCGACACTTTATCCTTCAGTTCAAGCACCAGCCTTTCAGCGGTTTTTCTGCCGATTCCTTTTACACTTTCCAATACAGACGTGTGTTTCATCATAATGGCATTGCTGATTTCATCAGGTTTCATGCCCGAAAGCATCATCCTTGCCGTAGCGGCTCCCACGCCTGAAACACTTATCAGCAAAGCAAACATTTCTTTTTCTACCGTGTCAAAAAAACCATACAATGTATGCGCATCTTCTTTTATTTGCAGGTAAGTATAAAGTTTTCCTTCTGCCAGATGTTGAATTTGAGCGTAAGTATTCAAACTTATATTTACTTCATAACCTACGCCGTGCACATCCACATATACAACTGCTGGATTTTTATGAGAAAATTTTCCGGACAAGTAGGCGATCATAGTTTTTTGAAAAGAGCGTCAAAAATAAGTAATTCGGGCTAATGAGATGAATATTATTCAGTAAAATATATTTGTCGCAATTTAAACCGGAACGTTTTTCTGTTTCATCTGCGCAATTCGAAGCACTGTTTTTTAAAGAAAGGAATTGAGAAAAAAGAAATTCCTATTATTTGTTTGATTACTGAAATTTCAGAACTCAAACCTTTTCCTCGCATTCCTTCAATTTCACTTCTTTTATTTTTGATTCTATTCTCTCACTTTTCATTCCAACGCGAATAAATCCGAATAAACTCATATAAACATTTGCAATCCATACTAATGCAAAAAAAGCCACCAGGTAACCGCGCCATCCGGTGTAAAGAAGCTGGTATTTGGTAATGATCAGAAAGATCAACACGATATAATGGCTGAAACAGTATTCGCAGGTAAAAAGATAGAAGAATTTGCGGGCCCCCAAAGTTTTAGATTCTTGCGATTTTTTTTCACAATATTCTCTTGGCTCGCGAAATACTTCCTCGTGTGTAACAGTCCAGGCAATACACGAAACGGCCAATGCCATTATAAAAAGATAAATAATTTGTTGTGTTAACGACATACAAAATCAATTTTAAAAATCAATCATACCAACTTATGAGCCAGAATAAATTTAAAAAAGTAATTCAAATTATAGTTTCCTAAAGAATCGCCTGCTGTTATCCTTCTCGTTTATACCTTCCTGCTACCTCTTCTATATTTGAAAACGTTCCAGTGGAACCATGGCAGGCAGGAGGAAGATAACTGGCAGAATACTGAGAAATACGGTTTATTTATTTGCTAGCTGTAAAGTAATGAAAGAAAACAGTAACCAGTAATATTAAAGCGTCTGTGGACATGTAAATTTGCACTCATTGAAAATGAATGCGCCGGATATTGTATTTTTGCCGCCTTACTTAAAATATTTTTTTCATAGATGAGTAATAAAATTTCCGCTGCAATCACTGCTGTTGGTGCTTATGTGCCCGAATACCGGCTTACAAATGCTGAGCTTGAAACGATGGTAGAAACTTCTGACGAATGGATAAAAACCCGCACCGGCGTAGAAGAAAGAAGAATTTTAAAAGGTGAAAACATGGGCGTTTCCAAAATGGCGGTGCCTGCTGTATTGGAACTTTGTAAAAAAAGAGGAATTGATCCGGTGGAAATTGATTGCATTATTTGTTGCACCGTTACCCCTGATATGACTTTTCCTGCTACCGCTCAAATTATTTCTTATGAAGTGGGAGCGGTAAATGCTTTTGGTTTTGATCTTTCTGCGGCCTGTTCAGGTTTTTTATTTGGCGTAACAACCGCTGCTTCCATTATAGAAAGTGGCCGTTATAAGAAAGTAGTGGTAGTAGGTACTGATAAAATGAGCGGCATCGTAGATTACAGCGACAGGAAAACCTGTGTACTTTTTGGCGATGGAGCCGGGGCGATTTTATTGGAACCAAATGAAGAAGGTTATGGAATCCAGGATAGTCTTTTGAAAACAGATGGAATAGGAGTTGAATATTTGAAAATGGTAGCCGGTGGCTCAGCAAAGCCTGCTTCTGTGGAAACCGTGATGGCCAAAGAGCATTACATCTTCCAGGAAGGACCGCAGGTTTTTAAATTTGCAGTAAAAGGAATGGCCGATGTTTCCTATGAACTATTGGAAAGAAATCACCTAACCGGCGACGACATTGCATGGCTCGTGCCACATCAGGCTAATAAAAGAATTATTGACGCTACAGCAAACAGGATGGGCCTTACCATGGATAAAGTAATGATTAATATTCAACGTTATGGAAATACGACTTCTGCCACGATTCCTTTGTGTTTATGGGAATGGGAAAAACAATTGCATAAAGGAGATTTGATCGTTCTTGCTGCATTTGGTGGTGGATTTACCTGGGGCGCTACATTGGTAAAATGGGCTTATGATACAGAATAATTCATAATGTCTACTAACCAAGGTCATAAAACTTTCCTTTAATTTGTTTTGTGTAAACAGGGAATGCTTTTTGAGTGTGATCTCTTAAAAATCGTTTATTATGGACAAAAGAGAGAAGCTCAGTTCGATGGAAAAAATGATTCGTGAACTGGACGATATTGTAAACAGCCAGACTTCGCTATTGAAAAAAATTGCTCAGTTAGAAGCAGAAAATATCAATCTGGGTAACAGTATATTGGAAAAACAATTACCGGAAATCCACTCAAAAGCGGATGAAACTTTAAATAGTGCCTCTGCCCTGGTTGAGGATTTCACGGCGGCAAAAGATAAATTTATTAAAGATAATAAATTAGAACTTGCTCCTCCTGAATCATAGAAACATTTGGAGAGGGGTATTT
>JAICYZ010000001.1 GCA_025933935.1 Chitinophagaceae bacterium | reverse complement strand
TCCACCTGATCACCTTGTTTTCCTGCAAGATGTGGTACATACAAACTTTGGCCTGGCGTTACTTTAAATTGCTGACCGGCGATTTTTACTATAGCAAACATACTTTTCCAATTTTTTTTGGAGTGCAAATGTAAGGGAATTTGGAATAATTTCTGACACTAAATTGAATTAAATACTGCATTTTACAATTTTTTACATAAAATATTGTAATCCAACATTTAAAAGATAAAGCTTTTGTAAAATTAAAAGGGCTTTTTTTACTTTCGTAAGGTAAAATTAATGAATGAACAATTTTAGAAAGTTTTTCAGGTTTTGTTTCAGTATTTATGGCTTTGTTGTTTTTCTGCTTTGGATGTTCATTTTGCTTCCTTTATTTGCATGGGCCTTTTTGCAAAAACCGGTCAAGGGCGGGAATCTTATTTATAAATTTTGTCGCTTTTGGGCGGATGCGTTTTTTTTTATGCTTGGCATAAAGCATTGGAATATCTATGAAGAGCCTTTTGACCGAAATACCGAATATATTTTTGTGAGCAATCATATTTCATATCTTGATATTCCAATGATGATGAAAGTGATCAGGAAGCAACACATTCGCATTTTAGGAAAAGCCGAAATGAATAAAATTCCATTGTTCGGCTCAATTTACAAAAGAGGTACCGTTTCTGTTGATCGCAACAATCCGCACGCACGTTCCAAAAGCATTCTTAAGTTGATTGCCTTCATTCATCAAAAAATTTCTGTTTTTATTTGTCCTGAAGGAACGTTCAATACGACTCATCAGCCACTAAAAAGCTTTTACGATGGCGCTTTCAAAATTGCTATTGAAACTCAGAAACCTATACAGCCGATTTTATTTTTAGATACTTACGACCGCCTGAATTATAAAAGTATATTTTCTTTGAATCCGGGAAGGTGTCGTGGCGTATATCTTGCAACAACTTCTACTGAAGGGTTAACGATGAATGATGTTCCTTTATTAAAAGCACAAATTTTTAAGCAGATGGAAGATGCGTTGATTAGATATCAGGCAAGCTGGATTGAAAAAGTGTAAGACTGACTCAGACATTGCCCTTTCTCCAAATTATCCTTACCGCTTTAATTCCTTCATTCACCGAAAAGCCGTGTTCATTAAAAATTATTTCCGGTTACTTTTGCTGTCTGAAATTTTATTAGTACAACATCAGAATGTATTTTTTCTCATCGAAAAAAAAGGTGAATGAAGCCGAAAGAAAAAAAACAGAAACCGCCCAAAGCAAATATTTTTAAAATCCTGAAACCTTATTCAGGAATGATCAGTGCACTTTTATTTTTTGCATTATTGAGCAACGGGCTCAATCTTGTTATTCCGAAAATTATCCAATTCGGCATTGATGATTTTGCAAAAGGAAGTTTCAACATGCAAAGAATCGTTACGTGGTTTTTGATTGCTGCGATTCTAATTTTTATTTTCTCTTATGTTCAAAGCATCATCCAGACTTATGCTTCGGAAAGAGTGGCGCGCGACATGCGAAAAAAACTTTCTTCAAAGATTTCTGAGCAGGATTATCAATACATTCAACAAACCACCCCGGCTAAACTTCTTACTAATCTTACTTCTGATGTGGATGCTATTAAAATGTTTGTGGCGCAGGCAATCGTAACCATAGTTTCTTCTTTGGTGCTGATAATAGGAGCGAGCATCTTGTTGTTAAATCTCAACTGGCACCTGGGTTTGCTGGTTTTGTTGATGATCCCGATCATTGCCGGTACTTTTATTATCATCTTTAAAAAAGTAAAAACGCTATTCAGAAAAACACAGGAGGTGATCGACTGGCTTAATAAAGTAATCAATGAAAGTATTTTAGGCGCGGCATTAATAAGGGTGTTGAATGCCCAGTTCACTGAGTACAATAAATTTATTGATGCAAGCGGTGAAGCAAAAAATCTGGGTTTGTCTATTCTGAAACTATTCGCCACCCTGATTCCGATTATTGTTTTGACTTCGAATCTAGCACGGCTTGCGGTATTGGGTGTCGGTGGCCATTTTGTAATCCTTGGCAGCATGACTTTGGGTGAATTTGCTGCGTTCAACAGTTACATTGCTATTCTTATTTTCCCGATAATTATGATTGGTTTTATGAGCAATGTGATCGCACGTGCTTCAGCATCGTATCAACGCGTTCATGCCACCTTGGAATCTCCTGATTTTGTGGATAAAGGCACAGTAAACAAAGAAATAAACGGAAACATCAGCTTAAAAAATGTAAGTGTTTTTTATGGCGAAAATCCGGCTTTAAAAAATATTTCTTTTGAAATAAATGGTGGAACAAGAAACGCAATCATTGGCCCGACTGCCGCTGGAAAAAGTCAATTATTTTATTTACTTACTACTCTGATAAAACCAACAGAAGGTGCCATCTTTTATGATGATGTAAACATAACAGATTACAACCGCGACGCACTGTTGAAACAAATCGGCCTGGTTTTTCAGGACAGCATCATTTTCAATATGACGCTTCGTGAAAACATTGCATTTAATTCGGAAGTGACAGAAGGCGATTTGCAAAAAGCAATAGATACAGCAGAACTGAACGACTTCATAAAGACGCTTCCTGAAGGATTAGAAACCGTTGTATCAGAGCGAGGTTCAAGCCTTTCAGGAGGACAAAAGCAACGGATCATGCTTGCCCGGGCATTGGCGCTTAATCCAAAAGTTTTATTGCTGGACGATTTTACCGCAAGAGTGGATACACTTACTGAACAAAAAATTTCTGAAAACGTCAGAGAAAATTATCCTGATACGACGGTCGTTTCAGTAACACAAAAAATTGATCCTATTAAAGATTATGATCAAATCATTGTGTTGATGGAAGGCGAATTGATCGCAACCGGTAAACATGATTATCTGATGCAACATTCTCCGGAATATGTTCAGATTTACCATTCGCAAAAAAGCACTATGGACTTGACAGAAGCATAATTTTTATAAAAAAATGGCATCCAAAAATGGATTACAATCTTAATATAGAACACAAAACATCAACCAAAGCGGCATTAAAAAAAATGCTGGAATTCATGAAGGAAGAGAAGCGCAATCTCGTCATTGCATTTATTGTAATGGCACTTAATTCTGGCATTGCAATGCTTACCCCTTATTTGATCGGATACACAATTGACCATTATATTCAGACGAAATTGTACAGGGGATTAATCACTTTTACCGGTATATTATTAGCACTGTATATCATCTCTGCCGCAACAGATTATTTGCAGACTAAAATAATGGGAAGCATTGGCCAACGAATGCTTTACAGTCTGCGCAATGCGGTTTTCAACAAAATTCAAAGTCTGCCTGTCGCTTTTTTTAATCAAAACAAAGCCGGGGATTTAATCTCAAGAATTAATAACGATACAGATAAGGTAAATCAGTTTTTTTCGCAATCGCTTTTGCAATTTGTTGACAGCATTTTTATGATGACGGGAGCAGCCATATTTCTTTTGGCCATTCATGCCGAACTTGGCGCTGCTGCTTTAATACCGGCGGCTTTCATTTTAATATTCGTCAAAGTGATTTCACCAATCGTGAAAAAAAAGAATGCAGCAAGTTTAAAAAGCACCGGAGGTCTGAGTGCTGAAATCCAGGAAAGCCTGGGAAATTTTAAAACAATTGTCGCATTCAACAGGAGAGATTATTTCAGAAAAAAATTCCATGCTGCAAATCTTACCAATTACAAAGCCTCTGTGAGTGCCGGCCTGATCAATAATATTTTTGTACCTGTATTCACATTGTTTTCAAATATTGCTCAGCTGATTGTTCTTGCTTTTGGAATTTATTTGATCTCTAAAGGTAATTTCACCATTGGATTGTTGATTAGTTTCATTGCATATGTACAATATTTTTATCAGCCCCTACGACAATTGGCAACGCTTTGGGCAAGTTTTCAAACTGCGATGGCAGCCTGGGACAGGATATCAATTATTCTAAATTTAGAATCCAATCTGAGCAGAAAAATACAAAGTCATGCAATTAAAATTCCAAACCCGCCATTGTTGATTTTCAAAAATGTTTCTTTTCAATATCCTGATGGGAAAAAAGTTTTGCATGATATTAATTTTACTCTGGAAAAAGGACAAACAGTTGCCTTTGTAGGGCCTACAGGTGGTGGGAAAACAACAACTGCTTCTTTGATTGCTAGATTGTACGACCCGACGCAAGGAGAAGTTTTTTTTGAAGGGAAGGATCTGAGAACATATTCTGCGGAAGAATTAACCAGCAAGATCGGATTTATTTTGCAGGAGCCATTTTTGTTTAATGGATCTGTTCGCGATAATATTTTGTATGGGAACCAGGCTTATAAAAAGTTGGATAAAGATCAATTAAATAAAGTTCTTCGCGACAGTGATTTGGAAACTTTAATTGATAGATTTGAAAACGGATTAGATACAAAAATCGTTTCTGGTGGCGATTCTATGAGTCTTGGAGAAAAACAACTGATTGCTTTTATCCGCGCAGTTTTACGGAAACCCGCTCTTTTAATCCTGGATGAAGCTACTGCAAATATTGATACGATTACTGAAAAATTGTTGGAAGAGATTTTAAAAAAATTACCGGTTTCCACAACCAAAGTTATTATTGCGCATCGCCTGAATACAATTGAGAATGCCGATGAAATTTTCTTTGTGAATTCCGGTGAAGTGACAGCTGCAGGAAATTTTGAAAATGCATTGCAATTGTTGCTGGAGGGGAAAAGAGAGAGTTAACGTTTTTAAAATCCATTGATTGGAAAGCAAGAAGATTGGATAACATGCAAATCTTTTAGAATTGGCTCTTCCAGTAGGCAAACTTTCAATGCTGATTTTCATTTTCGAATTTCATTGTATTTCTTTTTCAGTTTATATTGCTATTCGCTTATCAAAATAAATTCTCCTTTTTTGTATCAATTTTACTTGCTTCATGTCATGATGCAAAGGATTTATTACATAATTTATTTCTTCCTGCATCATTACACTCGGGACTTCAAGAAGAAGGCTTTTTTGGGTTGAAAGAAAGGTGTCTCCGGCTTTTTTTGTGAATGGCCTCGTATCCGGTGCGTCCCAGCCTGGCAGCAGGCTATTAACCGAAATTTTTTGCGCCGATATATTATCAGGAACAGATAACGTGATAAGATGATATACTCTTACATCAAGCATTTTAGCCGGCGTATGAGCAAGTGTTTCGAGCAAAGCCAATGACCTTGATGATGAAGCGTAGAGTGCAAAAAGCCCTTCACTATTCCATCGGCCACCAAAAAGCCTCGCACCATTTCCACTTAGATCTTCAGCAAATTCCTTCTGTGTTATGCGATATATTTGCATTGAAAAAGTTGCGCAGCTTATTATGAATAAACGCCTTGCTCTACGCGGCCTAATAATTTAGTAAGCATCTGAATACCGAATGAGGTATCTAAAAAATTCAGGGGAGTTTTATTACCAAGAGAAACAAGTGGACTTTGTAACCATTCTGCAAAAGAATCTTTATCGCCAATTACTTCAATACCTCTTTGTGCAAAGGCAGCCAGTTCTAAAACTTTTTCGGTTTTCAGACTATCCAGTAATTCATCTTCGTCTTTCCTTTGAATATTCCGATAAGACGAATGCAACAGCTGGCTCATTGTTTCCATATTAATTCCAAGATACTCAGCAAGCGACTTTAGAGTAGATTTTTTAATACCGGCACGCGATAGATTTATGAGATCAAAATCTCCTGATAGCGATTTTTTCAAATTTTTATTTCCACCCAAAATTACCCTGAGTGTTTCAAATGGCTGTGTGCCATAAGCTATCGCAGTTTCTTCCAAAATAGATGGTAATTCATCTTCTGTAGGATATGGTTTTAATTTTTTTGGCTGATGATTCATTTTATTCCTTTTTCCAAATGTACGACTTTTTGAATAAAAAAAATCCTTTTTGTCATCTTCTTTTTTAATCTGAGCTGGCTATTATACAAATTTCTGCAACTCTTGTTACAGTTTTTAATTGAAAGTCAAGAATGCCTTTTTATGCCTTCTTTTTCTCAAACGACAAAAAAGCTTTAGTTCAAATGCATCCTTAAAAAAAAGAACAAATGTCAACGATCATCTAAACATTTTCAATAATCCTTCAAACCTATCGCGTCACTTCTCCTATTGCTTCTCCTACATTTCCATTGGGCATTTGAATATGCAATAAAGCTGCAATAGTAGGAGAGATATCTGACATGCGCACATACCGGTTGGTTGTTCCTTGTTTAATTTTCCAGCCCATAAAAACCAATGGAATATGAGTATCATACGGATTCCAGTTGCCATGAGTAGTACCAGTACTACCTTCCCGGCCACCGAACCAACCAGAATCAGGAATTATCATTACCGGCCCGCAGCGCTTCGTATTGTATCCGTTAATGATCATAGATTTGATCGGTTCTGGTATTGGTGCATATCCAATGTTGTCTATATCTACAGCAAATTGAATTCCCGGCTGTTTTTGCAAAAATGAAACTGCCGCTTTCTTTACCGCATCGTAATCCAGATTGTTGTCACTAATTTTTTTTAAATCAAAACTTAAATGGTAATTAATTGAAGAGGATATTAGTTTATCTGTTCCGAATTTTTTTGTTAGAAATTCATTAAGTGGCCCATCGATCTTTTTTGAAACCAAAAAGTCTGCTGGAATCCGATGCTCTTTCATAAACCCAATGGCATGTGCAGCCCCGTGATCTGCTGTAAGAAATAAAAGATAATTGCCTTTGCCTACTTTTTCATCAAGAAATTTAAAAAAGGCAGCAAAATCCTTATCCAGTCTCAAATAAGTATCTTCTATTTCAATAGAATTAGGCCCATATTTATGACCTACATAATCAGTAGAAGCGCAATTAACGGTGAGAAAATCCGTCGCTCCTCCATTGCCAAGATTATATCCATTTACTGCTGCTTTGGCAAAATCAAGCGTGAGGGTATTCCCAAAAGGCGTGCTTCGAATGCTTCCCGGGTCAGCCTTATAAATATTTTTCATGTCATGAGGAAATATGGGTGCATTTTCTCCTTTAAATTTTCCTTCCCATGACACATTATCTTCACTGCTTTGTTTGTACGTATCTTTTGGGTATAAAGTATTCCAACCATTTGTAAGCAGCTTTTGTGGTTCATCATTTGAATTAAATTTTTTTGCCCAATCAGGCAAATCCTTCATGTAATAAGTGCTTGTAATAAACCGGCCTGAAGCATCATCAAACCAAAAAGCTCCGTTGGCTGTATGTCCGGCAGGTAAAATCGCCGCCCGATCCTTCAAAGAAATCCCTACCACACGGGAACGAAAATTGGTAGCCAGCCGCAGCTCATCTGTGATTGTTGAAACGAGCAAATTATCCGGCGACATCTCGCCTGCTTTCCCGGGAGCGCCTACGGTTTGTACAGAAGTGTCTTCAGTGCAGTACCAACTTTTCCCGGTAATTTGATCGATCCAGTCATTTCCAACAATTCCATCGATTGCCGGAACAGAACCGGTAAAAATTACTGTGTGGCCGACCGCAGTATAAGAAGGAAGGTAATTGATAAATGTGTTTTCGCAGGAAAAACCGTCGTTTAACAGCCGTTTAAAACCACCGTCGCCGTAACGGTCATAATAACGATAGAGATAATCCCACCGCATTTGGTCTACTACTATTCCTACTACCAGTTTTGGCTTCTGGTCTTTTTTTATCTGCTGGGCAAAAAGAAAATTAGCGGTAAATACAAAAGCAATTAGAACAAACAATTTTTTCGGCATAACGTTTTTGCGGCTAAAGATACCTTTATATGTTAAAGGGAAAAAAAATCGTAAGAAAAAATTGCCAAAAGGCGGCGGATCTTCAACAAATCATATACTTATCTAATCTCTATATTGTACTTTTGCGCACAATTATAAACACATAAATAAATTACATGAAAGACCTTTTTGAAAAGATGAAGAAAGATGCGGGTCCACTAGGCACACACCTTAAAAGAGCACATGGTTATTTTGCATTTCCAAAATTAGAAGGCGAATTGGGAAACAGGATGATATTTCGAGGCAAAGAAAAAATAGTTTGGAGTTTAAATAATTATTTAGGATTGGTAAATCGGCCGGAAACAAGGGAAATAGACGCCGTGGCAGCAGAAAAATGGGGTATGGGAAATCCAATGGGTTCAAGAATGATGAGTGGAAATACAGAATTGCACGAAGAACTGGAAAAAGTGCTGGCAGAATTTGTGAGCCGGGAAGATGCGATGTTGCTCAATTTTGGTTATCAGGGCGTGATGAGTTGCATTGATGCACTTGTAAACCGCCATGATGTAATTGTTTATGACGGAGAAGCGCATGCATGTCTTGTTGACGGTGTGAGACTGCATATGGGTTATAGTTATAAATATAAACACAATGACGTTGACGATTGTGAAAAACAATTGCAACGCGCCGTGGCAATGGCAGATAAGACTGGTGGCGGAATTCTTTTGATAACTGAAGGTGTGTTTGGGATGAGTGGAAACCAGGGAAAAATAAAAGAAATTGTTTCATTAAAAGAAAAGTATCCTTTCAGAATATTAATCGATGATGCTCATGGATTTGGTTCAATGGGACCGACAGGCGCGGGCGCTGACGAAGCGCAGGGATGTCAGAAAAATGTCGATTTATATTTCAGCACATTTGTAAAAAGTATGGGAAGTATTGGTGCATTTATCAGCGGACCGAAGGATATTATTGATTACCTGCGCTACAATGTTCGCTCACAGATTTTTGCAAAAAGTCTTCCATTGATTGTTGTTGATGGCATGTTGACGCGGATGCAAATGTTGAAAACCATGCCTGAATTAAGAGAAAAATTATGGCATATTGTAAACCGTCTTCAGAGAGGCTTAAAAGATAAAGGCTTTGACATTGGTACCACAAACAGCCCGGTTACGCCAATCTACATGAAAGGAGGTTTGCCAGAAGCTACCAACATGGTGATGGATATTCGCGAAAATTATCATATTTTTTGTTCGGTTGTTGTGTACCCGGTAATTCCTAAAGGAGAAATTATCTTTAGAATTATCCCTACTGCCGCACATACAGATGAAGATGTAGATATTACTTTAAAAGCATTTGAAGAGACTAAGAAGAAACTGGATGCCGGAGAATACCAGGCAGAAGATATTCCGGATATGTCGGAAGCTGCCTATCTCAAACAAACTGCATAAAAAACCGGGCTACAAATCTAAATGTGGCCCGGACAATTAAAACCTTAACCATTTAATCTTAAAACTTAAATCAGAGGAACTGTTTATAAGTCGAATTTAAGGCGGAAATGGTTGCTTTAACGCTTGAGAAAGTTTTTTTTCGTTGATTCTGCGTTTATCATATGTGATAAGTTGCTCAGTTTTAACACTTGTAAATGTTTAGAAACATCTTATTTTATAGGATCAACGAAAAAAAATATTTAATTATATCCAATTCACTAAATCATGTTTCTGATAAAAGCATTTAATTATTTATTTGGCAGATGGTTATTATCTCAACATGCACATCTAAATTATTCTCTCAAATACTCCCACAGAAAACGTGACGTCGATATTAATTACCTCGATTACATTCGGTTAGCAACTTTGGAATTGGTCGCTAACGAGATTCAAAAAAAAAATCTGCCTGGTAATGTAGCGGAAGTGGGCGTTTACAAAGGGAAATTTGCAAAATATATCAATCAATATTTCCCTTCAAAAAAGCTTTATCTCTTTGATACTTTTGAAGGATTTAATGAAAAAGATATTCAGACCGAAAAAAAGCTGGGCCTGAATGATGCGAATCAGGATTTTTCTGATACGTCTGCGGATCAGGTTTTAAAAAATATGCCTTTTCCGAAACAATGTATTATCAAAAAAGGTTTTTTCCCTGATACTGCTGCTGGTATTGACGATTCATTCGTTTTCGTGAGCCTTGATACTGATCTTTATGAACCGATTTACCAGGGGCTCGTTTATTTTTATCCAAGAATGGAAAAAGGGGGATATATTTTTGTACATGATGTAAATAATGATTGTTATAAAGGTGCTGCAAAAGCCGTTGAACAATTTTCTGAAGAACAACAAATTTCATTTATACCAATTCCTGATTCGTGCGGAAGTGTCGTTTATATAAAGAATTAAGGAAAATAGAGATTCGAATTATTTGTCTGTTTGCCGACAGGAAAAATTTTGGAATAGAATTTTATAATCCTTGCCTTTTAATATTTATTTTATGAAACCGCTTTCCTGATTTTTATTAATTTTAAAAGAAGATCCTCCAATAGATCTAGCCTCAACATATTTGCACCATCACTTTTTGCAACTCCAGGATTTGGATGTGTTTCAATAAATAAACCATCAGCACCTACTGCTATTGCGGCTTTAGCAATCGTTTCTATCATTTGTGGATCACCACCGGTTACTCCACCAGATTGATTGGGTTTTTGCAAGCTGTGGGTGCAATCCATAATGACCGGTACCTGATGACTTTTCATGACCGGAATATTTCTGTAATCGACAATCAGATCATTATAGCCGTAAGTATTTCCCCTATCTGTAAGCATTATTTTTTCATTACCGGCTTTTTGAATTTTTTCAACAGCAAATTTCATTGACTCACCATTTACAAATTGTCCTTTTTTGACATTGACAATTTTCCCTGTTTGAGCTGCTGCAATTAGAAGATCAGTTTGCCTGCAAAGAAAAGCGGGGATTTGCAACACGTCAACATATTTTGCCGCCATTGCCGCTTCTTCATGAGCATGAATATCGCTAATTGTTGGTAACCCGAAATGACTACCAACCTTGGCAATCATTTGCAAAGCAGTTTCATCTCCCAAACCGGTAAAAGAAGAGGCGCTTGTTCGATTTGCTTTCCTGTATGATGATTTAAAAATGTATGGGATCTGTAAATTTTTGCAAATGACTGAAACTTTTTCTGCTACTTCAAAGATTAATTCTTCACTTTCCACCACGCAAGGGCCGGCAATTAGAAAAAAATTGTTGGCATCATATTTCTGATTTGCAAAAAGTTGCTTTAAATACTCGGTCATGCTTTTTCGTTTTTTAAAAGAATCAAAGGTATTTGTTTCATAATAATTCAAAAGCCCACGGTCTTGAAGATTTATAAAAAAATAAAGAAATTTTTTAAATAAAATAGCCACTCAAAAAATGAGTGGCTATTTTACAATAATCGAATTAGTATTAATTCAGTTTTTTCATCTTTTTCTTTGAGGAAACGTAAGCAACAGATGTTTGTTCATTGATCCATGCTTCATTTTCGTTGATACGATCCTTCTTTGAATTTTTATTGACTAAAGCACTTGCCTGTGTAGTATCCGTTTTTTGAGTTGTATCCTTCTTCGGAGTTTGAGGTACGGTATCCAACGCTACTGCAGAAAAACTTCTGATGTTTACTCTACTGGTAGCAATCGCGGTTGCTTTTGAAGTGTCAGTTTTCCGGGTTGTATCCGATTTCGGAGTTTGCTCAGGCACTGTATCCGTTACATTCGGGAAACTTCTGAAGTTCGTACTTTTCATAACAAAAGCACTTGCTTTTGTAGTATCGGTTTTTGGAGTTTGAGCGGTATCCGTTTTTGGAGGCTGTTGTGGAACTGTGTCTGTTTTATTTTGTGCAAACAGTGCCGTTCCAAAAAAAGTTAACGCCAGGGACATTGCCATCGTTTTTGTTTTCATAAAGATCAATTTAGGGGTTAAAGAAATAATTGTTCGGTAGTAATTGCAATTTTGATGCCACTACGGTTTTGTACATTTTTTATCTAATTATTGTTTATTTATTGTACATTCACTAATAGCATTTTAAGTAGCAAAAAAATAAAAAGTTAAACGATAATTTTGCTCTTTTTTTATCCTGCTGATTTTTTGTTTTTCAAACTCTTTTTTAGAAAAAGAAATAAATTTTTTAAAAAAAGCTTCTTCCTGATCACAGCATTTTTAAAGGAAAATATTTTATTAAGAAAAGAAATTTGCAATTAAACTTTTTTGAAAAAAACTTGTCGAAAGAGAATAATTATAGGCGATTATTTAACAAGCGAAAATTAAACAAATGCTAATAATTAAATTAAATTTGGTAAACGTTTCATTTAAAATTTAAAGATTCATTTATGAAAAAGATTCTTCAGATATTTTTATTGACCACATTTTCAGTTGCAATATTTAATTGCGCTGATGCGCAAAGAACCAGGGAATCGCGGCAAAGTCCTTCGCGTTCTGAATCCGGCAGTTATTCTGCACCTACTCGCCAATACTCCACAAGATCGGCACCAGTCAGGAGTTTTGAAAATCGTACGACACCAAGTCGGCAGAATGAAACTGTCATGCGAAACACACCTTCCCGCAACATGACGATGAGAACGTCACCTCAACGGAATACACCTGTATATAATACTCAAAGAGAAGTTGTATCAAGAAATAGTTATAGCAGGCAAACTCCCGTGATGCGCAACAATTATAACTATGGCAGTTATCACTACAATAATTATGGTTATAACAATCATTACTACGGAAACGTATACGGACACAGAACCTATTTTATGTACGGTCCCAGATATAGGGTAATTCCACATAGCTTTATTTCCATCCGCTTTGGGGGCTATCCTTATTATTACAACAACGGTTTTTATTATGGATATTATGGTGGCTATTATCAGCCAATATTCCCACCATTTGGCTTACAAATCGGTGTTCTTCCTTTTGGATATTCAACTATATTCATCGGCCCCATTCCTTATTATTATTATAATGGAATTTATTACCGTCAATATGATGACAGCTACCAGGTAGTAGATGCACCAATGGGAGCGACAGTTTCCTCATTGCCTGGCGGCGCGCGGTCTGTAGTGGTAAACGGTGAGAAATTGTATGAATTGAATGGAACTTACTATAAGGCAGACAGAGATTCAAATGGCAATGATGTTTTTATCGTTGTAGGAAAAAATGGCGTCATCAACAATACGGGTGATGATCAGAGCAGTGTGACAAATCCTCCTTCATCTTTACAAATTGGTGATGTAATAAATCAATTGCCGCAAGGTTCAAAAATAGTAACATTGAATGGAGAGCAAGTGTACCAAACACCGGATAATGTTTACCTGGAACAGGAATCAGACAACGGTGTGGTTCAATATAAAGTAATAGGAAAATAAAATTGAGAAACAATAAAATTAAGACCGGCAAACGCCGGTTTTTTTGTTTTTAAACCAGTAATCATACAAACAAACGGAATTTCTGTTTCTGATGTTCTAATTTATAAAGTCGATTTTCTCTTTTTTAACGGGCATTCCAGCGATTATTGTTTTCATATTTATCGGGAATAAATTCATTTCCTAATTTAATTTTTGAAATCGAGAAGTAAGTTTGAGGAACCATAAACGTTTTTTCTTTTTCTCCATTTTTCCAAACTTGCGCAGTGTATTTTATGATTACATGATTGCCGTTTTTTAAATTAATATTCAGATAAACCGGTAATGGCAATCCGCCTTTATTTTGGATAATTATTTTTACATCATCTCCACTTTTTTCAACTTTTTTTATGGATAGATCAGGATATGCCCAGCCAAAAAACCATTTTTGCCAAAACCAGTTTAAATCTTTGCCGCTTGCATTATTAAAACTATAAAAGAAATCATAAGGAGTAGGATGTTTTCCATTCCAGTCATTCATGTATTGATGCAATGATTTAAAATATAATTCATCGCCCAACAAATCCTGCAACACGTAGTAACACAAGCCGCCTTTTCCGTAGGAATTTGCAAGGTATGCGTCACCGCTATACTCTTTTGTATTGGTGATTAACGGAACGGATTTATTCGTCCCGGAGATGCGCTCATACCGGGTTTTACTGAAAATTCCCTCATCTTCAGGCTCACCCATTTTTGGAGAAATTACCGATTCTCCAATTGTTGCCCAGCCTTCATCCATCCAGGCATATTGAGTTTCATTTGTTCCCATAAAAAACGGAAAATAAGAATGAAAGATTTCGTGCGTAGTGAGTTGCACCGCATCTTTATGCGTTTTTGTTGGATTATCATTTACCATCATCGGATATTCCATTTGATCTGTGCCATCAAAAACGGTAATGTGATTAAAAGGAAAAGGATATTTTGGATAAAAATGGCTGGTGTAAAAAACAGTCTGATGTGCCTGGTTTGCTACGTCAAAATAATCGTCATGAATTTTATTGTAAGCAGCTTCGGCAATCGTTCTGCGGCCTGTTGAAGAATCTACGAGCACCGAACTCGCATCCCACAAATAATGGTCGCTTAATGCAAATGCAAAGTCTGTAACATTGGTTGCAGAAAATTTCCAGATACCTGTAGCATCCTTTTTTAAAACATCATTTTTCAAATAATCTGTTGAATCAATGATGTGTATAATTTCCGTATCGTGAGACGCAATTTTCATCTTGTCCAACACATTTTTAGAAAAATTATCTTCTGCATTTAGCCGATCTCCGGTTGCCCAAATTATATAATTTTTTGGAAGAGAAATTTCTACATTAAAATTTCCAAAATCATTATAAAATTCCTGCGAACCGTTGTAGCTCCACGTATCCCAACCATCAATGTCGTCATACACAGCGATGCGTGGGAAAAAATATGCAATAAAATAGGAAGTGCTGTCTACCATTCCTGTTCGTACCGGTGAACCGGTATTTACTTTGTAATGCCAGTTTATGGCAAAATCTATTGTTGAACGGGGTAAAATTGCTTCTGCAGGTTTGACAATCAGATTGGTATTATTATAGAACGCTTTTTTGTGGTTATTAAAACTATCGATACTTTCTGTACCCATTTTAAAAGATTCAATTTGAACGCCATCATTCAAATCTTTTTCCGCAATATCGCTTAATCTTTCAACTCCTTTTTTATAAAGATCCGGATATAAACGAACGATAATTTCTTTTAAAGTATCAGGACTGTTATTGATATAATGAATCGTTTCTTTTCCTTGTAGCAATTGAGTTGCAGGATCAAAGATTATTTTAATATTATAATCTGCCCTGTTTTGCCAATAATTTTTTCCGGGTTTTCCTGTTGTAGTGCGCGTTTCTTTCTTACAGGCGTTTTGAATGTTCGTTGTGGTAAATAATTCTTGGGCATTTGCCAGGCAAATAAATAGGAGAGAAGCAAGAATCAGGATATATTTTTTCATCGAATTTTAAGTGCAAGGGAACGGGAAATTAATAAATTTTTGGTTTGAAATATGTTTAATAATGAAATCTGCATTGAATGATATACAACCGGTTTTTCTGAATTTATAAACAAGCCTGTATTCGTTATCAATTCTGCATGACCTGAATCCTGGTAAATTTTCTTTTAAGGGTTCAGGTTTTCCAATACCTTCAAACTTATTTCGTTGGCAGTCTTTTATAAGCTCATTGATTCTTTTTAATTTTTGCTTATCATTTTTTTACCAATATAAATAATCCTCCCAGGCATTTTCCGGGCAAACGATTTCCATTAATCTTCAATTAATGAATGTGAAGAAAATTTCCCTTTTTCCATCTCAGTTATCGATTGCTGTAATCTTTTTCTATTTTTTTCAGTGCTTAATAAATACATTATTTCTTCCAAAGCAGTATATTCATTCAAAGAAATAACGACAACGTTCTTGTTTTTCCCGCGGGAAACAACAATAACATCTTCATCATTAACCACTTTGTCCAAAGAAGCCTTTAGTTCTTTTCTAAATTCTGTGTAATTTAAAATTTCCGTGATTGTACTTATTGAAGTACGAATTTAAGTACTGTATTCGACATAATGAGGAATATTCCGAAGCTATAAATCTAGTATGTTAATATAAATTCACTTCTTCTTTATCCCATTCTACTTTTACTTTTTGGGTAATAATAGAGTCAATGGATTTGCCGCAATAATCAGGCTGGATGGGAAGTTGGCGGCTGGAGACCCGGTTGATTAAAACGCAAAGTTCTACTTTTTTTGGCCGACCAAAAGATAGCAAAGCATCTAAAGCAGCGCGAATGGTTCTTCCGGTAAATAATACATCATCAATCAGAATTACATTTTTATCTTCAATAGAAAAAGTAAGGTCTGTTTGATTTGGTACATGCAATTCCTTCCGGATATCATCGCGATAAAAAGTGATGTCCAGTTTTCCATAAAGAAAATCGTGTTCCGGTTTGATTTTTTTTAATTGATTATAAATTTTATCGGCAAGAAAAATTCCACGTGGCTGTAGCCCAATCAAAGCGACAGAAGAAAGGTCAGCATAGTTTTCAATTATCTGGTACGCAAGTCGCTCAATGGTTATTTGTAGCTGGTGCTTATTGAGAATGGTATTCATTTACTTTCATTTTTGATATGGCAATTTTACATTTTAATATGCAGATTGCATATCCTGAAATATAACATTTGCGTTGGTTTTGGATAAATTTTTACATTTTAATACCCCAATCTCATATTAAAAAATCTGGGTTGAACAACAGAAATTTGCGTTATTTGTTTCTTTACTGATTTCCCAATCATTCTCTACCATTCAAATTTCACAATCCACTGATCAAGTCTCTTTCATAAAAGCATACCTATAATCAGTCGCGGGAATAAAAGTTTCTTTAATCGTCCTTGCACTTAACCAGCGGTATAGATTAATAATGCTTCCTGCTTTATCATTCGTTCCGCTTCCACGTGCGCCTCCAAACGGCTGCTGGCCTACTACCGCGCCGGTTGGCTTGTCATTGATATAAAAATTACCTGCGCTATTGGTTAATCTTTTTGTCGCAATTTCAATGGCATTTCTATCCTCTGCAATGATAGAACCTGTAAGTGCATATGGAGAAGTCGTATCCACTAAATTCAGCGTCTCTTCAAATTTATTTTCATCATAAACATAAATGGTCAGTACAGGACCAAATAATTCGTTGCACATCGTTACATATTGTGGGTCTGTAACTTCTATGACTGTTGGTTCAATAAAATATCCTTTTGTTTTATCACACTTTCCCCCCACAATTATTTTTGCATCTGCAGCTTTTTCGGCTTGTTGCAGATAATCCTGTAATTTATCAAAACTCTTTTCATCGATTACTGCATTTATAAAGTTGCTGAAATCTTCCACAGTTCCCATCTTCATGCTTTTTATTTCTGCTACCAGGTTTTTCTTTACTTCATCAGCAATATTGGAAGGAATATAAGCACGCGAAGCAGCAGAGCATTTCTGGCCCTGGTATTCAAAAGCGCCGCGGCAAAGAGCTGCTACTAATACATCCACGTTGGCACTTTTATGTGCGATCACAAAATCTTTTCCACCTGTTTCGCCGACAATTCTTGGATATGATTTGTAAATTTTTGTATTCTCTCCAATATGTTTCCAAATTGTATTGAAAACGCCGGTGCTCCCGGTAAAATGAATTCCTGCAAAATCAGGATGATTGAAGCAAGCATCGCCCAAAGTTGGCCCATCAACAAAAATCAAATTGATAACGCCGTCAGGCAAACCTGCCTCTTTTAAAATACGCATAAACATTTGTGCGCTGTAAACCTGTGTGTTGGCGCATTTCCACACAACTACATTTCCACACAAGGCAGCAGAGGTTGGTAAATTTCCTCCGATAGCTGTGAAGTTAAAAGGCGTAATTGCCAATACAAAGCCTTCAAGTGGACGGTATTCCAAACGATTATTCACACCGGGAGAACTAATGGGTTGCTGACTATATATTTCACTTAAGAAATGAACATTAAATCTTAAAAAATCTATGAGTTCGCATGCAGCATCAATCTCTGCCTGGTATGGATTTTTGCTTTGGCCAAGCATGGTTGTCGCACACATTTCTGCCCGGTATTTCAAAGCAATTAAATCAGCGGCTTTTAAAAAAATATTCGCACGGTTTTCCCAGCTCAAATTGGCCCATGCATCTTTCGCTTGTAATGCTGCATTAATGGCTTTTTCCACATGAGAAGCGTCGCCTTCATTATAAGTTCCCAACACAAAATTTCTCTCATGTGGAGGGCGTATTTCTACTTTTTTTTCTGTAAAAACTTCTTCACTTCCGATGTACATGGGCACATCAATTTTTTTACTCTTTAAATCTGCTATTGATTTTTTTAAAAGCGCTCTTTCGCTGCTTCCGGGCGAGTAGCTCAGCACCGGTTCATTTGATGGAAGCGGGTAATGAAAATTTCCAATATTCATAATGAATTATTTTTTCCCTAAAAACCGGGATAAATTAAACGATAAATTAAGAGGCCGCAATGATGCGGCCCTAAAATTATTTTTTTAAATACATTACTTCCTTTACAAGGTTCACGGTTCTGGGAACATCCGGCAAATAAAGCGCAACTAGATTTGGCGCATAATGCATCGGTGCATCCAGAGAAGTAATTCTGCGAACCGGCGCATCTAAATAATCAAAACCTTCTTTTTGAATGCGGTAGGCTATTTCAGAAGAAATGGAAGCAAATGGCCATTGTTCTTCCACGATTACCAAACGGTTTGTCTTTTTTACTGATTCTAAAATGGTATGCCAGTCAAGTGGACGAATGGTTCTTAAATCAATTACTTCTGCGCTTATGTTTTCTTTTTGTAACTCTTCAGCAGCGTGCAGCGCTACTTTCATCATCTTGTTAAAGGAAACAATCGTTACATCTGTTCCTTCACGCGCCACTTTTGCTTTGCCAATAGGAATGACGTATTCTTCCTCAGGAATCATTCCCTTATCGCCGTACATCACTTCGCTTTCCATAAAAATAACCGGGTCATTATCACGAATCGCGCTTTTTAATAAACCTTTTGCATCGTAAGGATTGCTGACAGAAATCACTTTCAAACCGGGAATATTTGCATACATGGATTCATAAGCAGTAGAATGCTGAGCTCCCAATTGACCGGCGCTTCCGTTCGGCCCGCGAAACACGATTGGGCAACCAACCTGTCCTCCGCTCATCGCCAACATTTTAGAAGCCGTATTTAAAATCTGATCAAGTGCAAGATTGGCAAAATTCCAGGTCATATATTCTACAATTGGGCGAAGACCGTTCTGTGCAGCACCAACAGCTACTCCGGTGAATCCAAGCTCAGAAATTGGCGTATCAATCACTCTTTTTTCGCCAAACTCCTGCAACATTCCCTGGCTTACTTTATATGCGCCCTGGTATTCGGCAACTTCTTCTCCCATTAAAAACACCTTTTCATCACGCCTCATTTCTTCCTGCATTGCTTCGCGCAATGCTTCTCTGAATGCAACTTCTTTCATCAGTAAACTTTAGTTTTAAAATGCTTTGAAAATTTCTTTAATCTATTTTCAAAAATGAGATGCAAAATTATCGGTTAAAGGGCAAATAATCAAAAGTAAATAGTTAATAGTCGAAGCCGTCTTTGTCAAAGATTGGATTTCCAAAAATCATAAATGAAAAAATCATAAATATTAAATCAAAAACTGCCAAAGCCGTACTTTTGCGCAGATTTTAAAAATTTAAACATGCAACTTTCCGCCCTTCTCAGCAAATTTAACGAACCAGAAACCCTCAAAATGGCTCAGCTCGGCCGCGAATTAAGAGCAAAAGGAATTAAAGTTATTGACCTAAGCCTTGGCGAGCCGGATTTTAATACACCTGAACATATCAGAGACGCTGCCAAAAAAGCAATTGATGAAAACTGGAGTCATTATACTCCGGTTGCCGGCTATATCGAATTAAAAGAAGCGATTTGCAAAAAATTAAAACGCGATAACGGATTGGATTATCAGCCGAATCAAATTGTGGTAAGTACCGGAGCAAAACAATGCATCGCCAATACCATGTTCAGCATTCTTTTTGATGATGATGAGATCATAATTCCAACTCCTTATTGGGTATCTTATTCTGAAATTGCGAGAATGACTCGTGCAAAAGTTGTATTTATAAGTACAACTCCTGAAAGTGGATTTAAATTGACCCCTGAGCAATTGGAACAAGCAATCACGGAAAAAACAAAATTGTTCATATTCTCGTCACCTTGTAACCCAACCGGAGCTACTTATACTAAGGATGAATTGCAAGCACTTGCAAAAGTATTTGCAAAACATGCGGATGTTTACATCATCAGCGATGAGATTTATGAATACATTAATTATTCACACGAAGGCGGAAGATATGAAAGCATTGCACAGTTTCCGGATGTAAAAGACCGGGTGATCATTATAAACGGTTTGAGCAAAGGTTTTGCTATGACCGGATGGAGATTGGGATATACCGCTTCCAATGTTGAAATTGCGAAAGCCAATCAGAAAGTGCAGGGACAGATAACAAGCGGTACCAATTCCATTACCCAACGGGCTGCTGTCACAGCTTTGGACTCTCCGCTCGATGCTACCTTTAAAATGGTAGAAGAATTTAAACGGCGTAGAAAAAGGGTTTTGGAATTATTGAAAGAAATGCCACATATCAAGTGTGTAGAGCCTGAAGGTGCATTTTATGTTTTTCCGGATGTGCGTTATTATTTAGGAAAAAACTTTAACGGACAAGTGATCAATAATGCCAGCGATCTTTCTATGTATCTTTTAAACGAAGCTCATGTTTCCACAGTATCAGGAGATGCTTTTGGACAACCTGGTTACATCAGAATTTCTTTTGCAAATAGCATGGAAAATATTGAAGAAGGTTTTAAAAGAATAAAAAGTGGCTTGGAAAAACTTTCTTAAAAGGATTGATTTTTTTAATTAAAATATAAGAAAATGAAACGGGTTCTAGCAGTTGTTTTTTTGATCATTATTTTATTAGCTGTATGGTTTTTATTTTTTAAAACTGAAAAAACAGAAAGCATTACAACTCAAAAACAAACTACTGGGGCGCCAAAACATTCGAGTGAATTCAATGAGAAAATCACCTCAATGATGAATGCCTACGTTGAAATGAAAAATGCTTTTGTTGATGCAGATACCATGGCAATTAAAGCTAAAACCGCCCAGTTTCTTGCTTCAACAGATAGCCTGAGCCTAAGCGAGTTACATGAAAAAGATTCTTCTTTATTTACCGCGGCCCAACAAAACATAAGCGACATCAAAGCAAATGCAGAACCGATTTTGAAAGAAAGTGATATAACAGAAATGCGCCATGATTTTAGTATGGTTTCTGAAAACTTATACCCGCTTTTAAAAACTATTGGCTATGAAGGGCCGAAATTATACTGGCAAAATTGTCCGATGGCTTTCGGCGATGATAAACCAGCAAACTGGCTAAGCAATACTTCAGAAATTCTCAATCCATATCTTGGCAAAAAACATCCGGAATATAAATCGGCAATGCTCCATTGCGGTGAAAATATGGATTCGCTTTATTTGAAATAGAAGAGACGGCAGCAGCTACTGGCGACCCAGGGATAACGATTCCTTATTGCATGTGCTTTTAGAAAATAGAAATCCGCCTTATTTATTTTTCTACTGCAAATTCTAACTGTGGAAACTGGATGGAAAATAATTTCTATTAAATCAACCAATCAGTTTTTTACAAAAAAAATTAATTCGGTAAAATCGGTGTAATCCTTTGCTCAATAACAATAATTAAAATGATCATAAGAGAAGCAATTATTGATGACATTAGGCAAATACAATTTGTAAGAAATTCTGTAAAGGAAAACAGGCTTTCAAATCCAAATCTTGTAACAGACGAAGATTGTAAAATGTTCTTGACTGAAAGAGGAAAAGGCTGGGTTTGCCAAATCAATGATCATATAGTAGGATTTTCTATTGCAGACCTGAAAGGGTGTAACATCTGGGCTTTATTTGTGCGTCCGGAGTTTGAGAAACAAGGGATTGGAAGGATTTTGCACGACATCATGTTAGATTGGTATTTTAGCGAGAGTAAGAAAAATGTTTGGTTAGGCACATCGCCGCATACAAGAGCTGAAACATTTTACAGAAATGCCGGTTGGACAGAAATTGGAACGCATGCGAACGGTGAAATAAAATTTGAAATGACATGGGATGACTGGTCAAAAAGAAGGAACGGTAACAATAAAACGATGGAGATCATTTAAACAACTGTCGGCGGAAACGGCAACAGAAGCGTTAAAGAAAACAAGAAATCGCTTTATTTATCCTTTTACTGCAAACGTTAAACAAAAAAATCTAAGGTGGCCAAAGAAGTATTTCCCTGCAAGCCTCCAGTGTGAATGCATAAAATTTTTGAGCCAGCAACGAAGTAGTTTTTTTGAATCAAATCCCTTACACCAACCATCATTTTTGCGGTATAAACAAAATCAAGTTCAATTTTATTTTCCTGATAAAAAGTTTTCATGAAGAAAAGTAATTCATCTGTTTTTTTAGCATAACCGCCGAAATGATAATCACTGATAAAGGAATATTTTTTCTGCCGATTTACCTTCAACTCTTCAAATCTTTTTTCAATATCGTTTAAGTTTTTTAATACACTGAAACCCATAATTTCTGTTTCATTTTTATTCGAATCAACAAGCCCTGCAAAGGTTGTTGCTGTACCAACGGGCAAACAAACATGAGTAAAATTTTTATCACTGAAATATTGATGGATCAATCCGGCACCTTCTTTCCCTTTTATTGAAAATCCGCCTTCAGGAATTAAAATGTGCTCGCCATATATATTTTCTATTTCTTTCAAAAAATCTTTTTCATTTATTTTTTTATAACAATCGCGGCTAACAAATTCAAGTTGCATTTCATTTTCCAAACAAAATAATAAGGTAGGAGAGAGCACTTTTGGTTTTTCACCACGCACCATTCCAATCGATTTTATTTTTAATTGTTTGCATACAAACGCAGTAGCAGCAAGGTGATTGGAGTATGTACCACCAAAAGTAATGATTTGTTTATGTGTTGATTGTTTTGCTTCTTCTAAAAAATAAATCAGCTTAAATAATTTATTTCCGGAAATAACGGGATGAATTTCATCAAGGCGCAACATGAAAATTTCTAAATCGTTTTTGTCAAAAAGATCATCACTTAATTTAGATAAAGCAGGTTCTTTAAAATGAATTTCCGGTAGTACATCTTTTATAAGCGAATGTGGCATAAATCTTTCTTGCTTATTTTCGCGCAAATTAAATTATTCAATAACTTTTAAAAACATAATTTATATAAAATGAAACCTACACTTTTAGTTTTGGCAGCAGGAATGGGAAGCCGTTACGGTGGCATCAAACAGATGGATTCTTTTGGTCCTAATGGAGAAACAATTATTGATTATTCCATTTATGATGCAATAACAGCAGGATTTGGAAAAGTTGTTTTTATTATCCGTAAATCCTTCGCAGAAGATTTTAAAAATTTATTTGAACCGAAATTAAAAGGTAAAATTCAAACAGAATATGTGATGCAGGAAATGGATTCTTATATTGACGGATTCCAGGTGCCTGAAGAGCGTTCCAAACCTTGGGGGACAGCACATGCAGTTCTTTGTGCGAAAGAAGTCATTCATGAACCATTTGCAGTAATTAATGCTGATGATTTTTATGGAAGAGACGCTTTTGATAAAGCGGTCAAATTTCTGAACGAAGATGTTTCAGAAAAAGAATATTGCATCATTGGTTATGAACTGGCAAAAACAATTTCAGAAAACGGAAGTGTGAGCCGCGGTGTTTGTGAAGTGGATTATGAAGGAAATTTATTAAACATTGTAGAGCGTACAAAAATTTTCCCGGAAGAAGGGAAAATATATTATATCGAAAATTCATTAAGAGTTCCTTTGCCGGCGGATACGGTGGTAAGCATGAATTTCTGGGGATTTGATGCGAATGTTTTTGATTTTATTCAAAAACAGTTTACCAAATTTTTACAGGATAATTCTAAAAATCCAAAGGCCGAATTTTTTATTCCAATTATTGGGGATGCATTTATTCATGAAGGAAAAGGGAAAATAAAAGTCATTCCAACATCTGCGCAGTGGTTTGGCGTTACTTATAAAGAAGATGCACCAACTGTTAAAGAAGACCTTCATAAATTGATTGCAGAAGGAGTTTATCCGGAGCATTTATTTGGTGAAACAAATTCTTAAAGAACTAAAGAGTTCAAGGTTCAAGGTTGAAGGTTGATGGTTAAAGCTTAAACATTGAACCTTCAACCTATTTGGCCACTTCCATTTTCACTTTTTTATTCTTGATCTTTTGATCTTTTATGACGTGAAGTGTGTGGTTCATTTTACTTTTGCGAATGGCAACAAAAGAGAAAAAATCTTTCACTTCTATCAGCCCGATGTCATCCTTTTTTAGCTCACCTTTGTTGGTAAGAAATCCAACGATGTCGACTTTGTTCACTTTGTCTTTCTTGCCGGCGGCAATAAAAAGTGTCGCCCATTTTGGTTTTTCAGGCAAAATAGTTTCTTCCGGAAGCATTATCTGCTCTACCTTTTCATCAATGTAAGACGGTAATTTTTCTTCACCATTTAAAATAAGAATGGCAGTTCCGCTCGCTTCCATTCGTGCAGTGCGTCCATTGCGGTGAGTGAAGGCATCTTCAGAAAGTGGTAAATGATAATGGATGATGTAGCGGATGTTTGCGATGTCTAGTCCGCGCGAAGCAAGATCGGTTGTTATTAAAATATTGGTAGTTCCATTTCTGAATTTTGATAAAGCACTGTCTCTTTCTTGCTGCTCCATTCCCCCGTGATAAAACTCATTGTAAATCCCTTTTTCTGAAAGCAAGTTACTGGTGCGTTCCACTGCCTCACGATGATTGCAAAAGACAATAGTAGAGCGGTTTCCCAGATAGCAGAGCAATTTAAAAAGTGTTTCAGATTTATCTTTATCGTCAGACAAGACTGATTTAACCGCAAGGCGTTCCGCCTCTTCTCCAGGCGTTAAAAAATTAATTCTTTGTGCATTTTTCAAAACAATAAAATCCGGTATTTCTACAGCATCCGTAGCGGAAGTAAGAATTTTTTTCTGAACGTTTTTAAGTGATTGGATAATAAATTTCATTTCTTCTAAAAACCCCAACTCAAGCGATTTATCAAACTCATCCAACACCAATGTGGCTATAGAGTCCACCGTAATATTTCCTCTTCGGATATGGTCGCCTAGCCTTCCTGGCGTGCCAACAATTATAGCCGGAGGTTGTATGAGGTTGTTCTCTTCAATCTCTCTTTTGTGCCCACCATAAGTTGAGGTGATTTTATTTCCTGTTCCCATTGTTTTAAAAACCTGTTCTATTTGCGTCGCCAGTTCGCGGGAAGGAACAACGATCAGCGCCTGAGTATTTTTATTTTCCGCGTCGATATTTTCGAGAATCGGTAATAAAAATGCCAGCGTTTTTCCTGAGCCCGTTGCGGAAAGTAAAATGATGTCTTCATCTTTTTTATTTGCGTCTATTGCTGCAAGTTGCATTTCATTAAGCGCGTCAATTTTTAAATTGATGAGTATGTTTTCTAAAGAATATTTTTCTTTTTTCATGATTGCAAAAATAAGCAAAGCATTGCCGGTGAAATGTTATGTTTATAACCTTTCAAATTCTTTTGCCCACAAATATTCCAGTGTCAGTAAAACAACAAATAAGCCGATTCTTATTTTCAATTGAAACATTTAACTTTTATATTTTTTCTGATTTCATAAATAACTTGAAAGCTTTAAATTAAATTCATAGAATTAACTTCGCAAATATGAAAGGAAGGGAAAGATTTTTTACCATTTTTACACTCGGTTTACTTTCTGCGATGGGCGCATTTTCAATTGACATGTATCTTCCCGGTTTTCCTGATATAGCACGCGACCTTCATACAACCGTTGCGCACATCACACTTTCAATTACCAGTTTTTTTATTGGTATTTCTATCGGTCAATTGATTTATGGGCCGCTATTAGATAAATTCGGAAGGAAAAAGCCTTTATACATTGGCTTGATTGTTTATCTGCTCACTTCGATTGCTTGTGCTTACGCACCGACAGCTGATGCTTTAATCGGAATCCGTTTTTTACAGGCGTTGGGTTCATGCGCCGGTATGGTAGCTTCGCGAGCCTTGGTCCGTGATATTTTTCCTGTACAGGAAAATGCAAAAATATTTTCGTTGTTGATGTTGGTGCTCGCTTTGTCACCAATTGTAGCGCCGACTTTGGGTGGCTATGTTTCATCTGCTTTTGGATGGCAATCAATTTTTTATATTCTTTCCGGAATCGCAGGAGCGACACTTTTGTTGGTGTATTTTAAATTGCCGGATGGCAGAATGCCAGATGCGTCACTTTCTCTACTACCAAGGCCAATTATTTCCGGTTTCCTTGAGGTAGCAAAGGTGCCGCAATTTTATACTTACGCATTTGCCGGCGCAATTGCTTCATCAGGATTGTATGCTTACATTGCCGGCTCACCTTTTGTATTTATGGAATTATATCACGTTTCTGAAAAGCAATATGGATGGATTTTTGCAATCATCGCGATGGGACTTATTTCGGCCAGCCAGGTAAATACCTTACTACTTAGAAAATATTCAAGCGAACAAATTATAAGGGTCACTTTATTTTGTCAATGCCTGGCAGGAATTGCATTGGTTGTAGGAAATTATTTTCATATTCTCGGTTTGTATTCCACGATTTTTTTAATCTGGGTTTTTTTAAGCACGCAAGGATTTGCATTCCCCAATTCGTCGGCGCTTTCTTTGGCTCCGTTTACTAAAAATGCAGGAACTGCTTCTGCATTGATGGGAGCGATACAACTTGGCATTGGCGCAGTTTCTACGGCTTTGGTCAGTATTTTTAATAATGGCACTGCAATGCCGATGGCAGTAGTTATGTGTTGCTGCGCTGTGAGCAGTTTTGTTGTTTTATTGATTGGAAGAAAGGTGATTGCAAAGAAAAGCAAGGAATTAATTTTAGTGAAAAATTAGGTGCCTCTTCCCATCGATATCCGCAGAATTTTTTACAAAAAACAGTTTATAATTCTTTTATCATCCAAACATCACAACCTGTATGTCCGCTGTTGCCCAAAGGCCCGGTAATTTTTTTAAAACCATTTTTCTGATACATCCCAATTGCATTCGAAAGTTCCGGCATAGATTCAAGATACATTTTTTCATAACCTTGTTTCTTTGCTTCCTGCATGCATTTCTCTAAAAGCGTTTGCCCATAACCGTTATGCCGGTATTTTTTAGAAACGTATAATTTTACCAGTTCACAAGTGTTCTCAGGTAATCCTTTTGTTGGAAAAATCCCGCAGCCACCTGCTATTTCATGACTTATTTCGATAACAAAATAAGCCGAACGGGTTTCTTTAAAAGTATCACTTAAATGATCGGTAGTCTTGTCGTAATAAACAGTGCCTGGTTTGGCAGCATTAAACTCCAATAATGAATTACGGATAATAGAAGCCATCATTTCATTGTCATCCTTAATTATTTTTCTGATCAGCATTCTGAAAAAAAATTATTCTTTTTTATCCGTATTTTCTTTTGAAGAGACGCTACGGTCATACTGGCAACATTCGTCCAATTTATTATAAGCACTGTCGCTTGCTTTAAAATCCTGTGTATCATAACCAGCAGCTGCTATGGCTGTTTGTATTTTAGCGGAATTAGTAACAGCGGGATCATAGCTGATTTGTAAAAATTTGGTTTTTTTATCCCAGTTGGCGGCTGTTGCCCCTGCTTCAAGCGCGCTTTTTTCTATATGTTTTTTGCACATTTCACAGTTGCCATTTACTTTAATGCTTTCTGATTTTGCTGTTTGTGCAGAAGAAAACTGGAAAGAAAGAATACTAAAAAATAGTATGCTGAAAAATTTAATTTTTTTCATTTTTTTAAGTTTGATCAAATTCAAATTTAGTGATAAATATTAAGCTGCGATTTCATCAAACGTTAATAACTGAATAAAAGCAGCTTCAGTAAACACATAAATAATGCAAAGTATCAATTTGTTAGTTAAAGGAAATGGTCAATCCGTTCCTTTTGTTTCAAATGATGCCGCAAATGCATTTCTGCAAACTGTAACCATTCGCTCGCATTGAAATATCCCAAACCCGGATGTTTTGTTTTGCCATGATATGGACTTTTCAAAATGCTTGCATTCACTTCATTAAAGGAATCTTTTAAATCTTTTAAAGAACCCAGTAGTTGCGTTTTGCTTTCCGGCTGTTGAACGAGCATATTAGAAGCGGGCCCTTCAATAATTTGATCAGGAAATGAATTTTTTATGAACATCATTTTGCCATTGGATGCGGCCTCTTCATTTGAATTTTCGTTCCCACAAAGGCAAATTTTTATTTGCTGCAGATAGAAATTTGTTTCTGCTATCAAATGCATAATTACTTGTCCGAGTGACCAGGTTTCTGGTGAGGATTTATGACAGATTTGAGAAAAGTTGTAAGGTTCCAGTTCGGTGATCCAGATATCAATAGTATGGTTAAAGTCTTCTATCTTCATGCGATACTTTTGTGTTCAGTTAATTTACAAAACCCCACTTAATTCCAAACCGGATAACGAGTCCCGGTGTGGGATACAAGGGAGCAGCAAAGTTATTATTGGTAAATGCAAGTCCTTCTTCTATATTAAAAGTATTGAGGTTTTCTGCTTTGAAGAATGCTGTAAACGACTTTATTCTAAAATTAAAAAAGAGATTTATCTGCGGAAGATTGTTGATTACAACCGTATCCTGCGGAAAAAATTTTCCCATTACCGGCGAATAATTGTCGGCTTTGTAAGGAGTATTATATTTTACATCAATGCCTGTGCTGAGGTTTAAGTTTTTAAAATAATTTCCTTCAAAAGCCAGCCTTTGCCGTGTATAAAACAACGGAACATGAATTGGATTATTTCCTGTAGTTTGCTGAACAATAAAATCACTGTATAAATTCAAATGGCGTGCAATTTTTGTTTTTGCTGACGCGGTAACCTGGGTCAGGTTTACCAAACCATTGTACTGCTCTGTTTGATAAAAATTTTTGAAATAAGTGTAGTTGGTAATAGAAATATTTCGGGCCATCAATGTAAAACGCCGGTTAATGGCGGTAGCAGTTAATACGGTTATATTTTCTTTATTCGTCTTTAAATTATTACCGAAGTTGAAGGAAGAACTACCTTCATAAATGTAAGAAGGAGAGCGGTTCACGTTTTGAAAACTTATTTGTACATCACCCAATTTTTGATTCAACGTTCGCGCTACAGATGCATAAACATTGAAATCTGCTGCATTCAGGCCCGTTGCATAAAATTCTCCATTCAACACGGCATCCCATTTTTTATTCCTGGTTTTATTTCTATATTCTCCATGTAATACAACGTTATAAAAATTCTTTTTTCCCGAATAAAAATATCCGGAAAAATTTTCGAGGCGCATTCCTGCTTCTATATATTGACCCAGGTTTTTCGTTTCCGGAAATTGACGGATTACAAAATCATTTGAAACAAATTTCCACTTATCTTTTACAGAAAAATTTAATCCATAAGTCGGATGAAGTGAGGTATCATAATTCTGTTGAAAGAAGGCCGAGTCGGCTTGAGCGAGGTATGGATTGCTTAATGTGTCTTTAAATTCATAAGATGAGGAAGTAAAATTAATCGTGTGCTGGAAACGCAGCTTCGGATAAAATAAATATTCGGTAGTACTATCATTGATAATGATTGAATCTTTTTTTCCGATGTCATAACTCTGCCTGAAAAAAGCGGTGAAATCGTTATAAAGATTACCAGTACTGATTTTTGTTGAAAATATATTCTGACTCAACGAATCGCTTCCAAGATGAACAGGAACCGTCATTCTTCTTTTGCGGTTTGGAGCAAGCAGAAATGAATCGTTTACAATGCCCCCATTCTCTGATGAGCCAAGTTTATTTCCCATCAAAACAAAATAGGCGGAATATCTTTTTCTTTTCCCCTGGTAATGGCTAAACAACCGGTAATTATTATCATTGGTATTTTGGGTTTGAAAAAACCCGGGAGAAGAAATCAAACGGTAATCAATTCCTACATTCCAGTTTGGTTTAATGTTTTGAGTTTGTAGAACTTTTACAACCTGTTCTTTTCCCGAAGCCAAAAAATAACTTAATTCCGTATAAGGTCGTGTTGTTTGAAAAAAACGCGTGTTTTCAATTGTATATTTATAAACATCAAATGCGTGAAAGCCAGCGTCCCATCCAGCTTTCAAAATAGGAGTAAATAAAACAGGATAAGCAGCGTTTCCATTATTTCCAAGCGTAACATATCCATCCGGAACGGTATAATATTTCCCAAAATCATTGATGGAAGAATCGAGGAATTCTTTTGTCAATGAATTCAGGTGATGGTAAGAAATGGTAATCGAATCTTTGAGGTCATTGCGGTGCTCAAAGCCAATGGTATCTGAACCGGATTTGTTGCCAATATTCGAAAAGTTTTGCAAAGGATTGCCACGGATTCCCGGTATTTGCGCATAAGAAAATTCAAAGGTGAAAAGCAATAAAAATAAACAACCAATTTTTTTTATCAGCTTAATTTCAATAACTATTTTTTCTGAAATAAACATCTATAAGAATTCTTATAACTGCTTGATCAATTGTTTAAAGATCAGCGTCAGCTTTGGTTCTGCATCTTTTGCTGCTTGCAACACTTCTTCATGAGTGATGGTATTTTCTTCTTGCCTGATGCCGATATCGGTAATCACGCTAATCGCAAAAACCGGCAAACCAAGTTGCACTGCTGCTATCACCTCCTGCACTGTGCTCATACCTACCGCATCACCGCCAAGAATATTCAACATCTTATATTCTGCTCGTGTTTCAAAAGTGGGTCCGGTAACGCCTACATACACTCCTTCTTTAATGTTGATTTCATTATCCAGTGCAATTTTTTTCGCTTTTGCAATTAAATTATTTTTATAAGGTTCACTCATGTCCGGAAACCGTTCACCGAATTCATCAATATTTTTTCCAAGCAATGGGTTGATCGTTAGCATGCTGATGTGATCTTTGATGATCATCAGATCGCCGACTTTAAAAGATGAATTAATACCACCGGCGGCATTGCTGATCAAAAGAGTTTTTATTCCTAAAAATTTCAAAACCCTTATCGGAAAAACAACTTCCTTTGTGGTATACCCTTCATAATAATGAAAACGGCCAGCCATGGCAACGACTTTTTTACCACTCAAAGTCCCACAAATCAATTTGCCGGAATGTCCTTCTACAGTACTTACCGGAAAATGTGGAATGTCGCTGTATTCGATTTCACACTCGATGTTAATTTCATCAGCAAAGCTGCCAAGACCGCTTCCCAATATGATTCCGATTGCAGGGCTGGTATTATATTTTGATTGAATAAATTGAACGGCTTCAGTGATTTCTTTGACCATAAATTAGTTAAAAAATTAGCGTCAAAGATAAGTGAAGAAAATGTTAGAACGAGGAAAGCCGTTTTCCCGTTTTCGTTATTCATTCCTTAAATATGTTTTTCTTATGCAGGGAATTTCCCACATTCTTTCAGTGAACAAACAAATAAAGAGAATTTCAGTTTTCTCTATACTAGTTTGTGGCGATGCATTAATTGACCCCACAAAATAATTAGATTGCGCTGATCAGACACGGAGTTCGGCTGTGAATCAGCAGATGAAGAAATATCACGAATCTGTGTTCTGCAATTTTAATTTTCTTCAAAGATTTTTGCCGGCAGGTTTAAAGGTTCTTTCTCAAAAAAGAAGATGAATGTAATTCTCTATCTTTATTCTTTAATAATTTATTTTTGGTTGAAAAATAATGCAAATATTTTCTAAAGATTTGTTTATGAAAAAAATGTCGCTTCTCTCATCGTTGATGGTTTTTGTTTTCTTTTTGGTTTCGTGCAGTCAAAAACTTGCTCCTATTGCTAATCTCGGTGCTCCGGCTACTTCGTTTACTCATCCTTCCTGGACTGAACAAAGCAACATATACGAAGTAAATGTGAGGCAATATTCGCAGGAAGGAACATTTAAAGGATTTGAAAAAAGCTTGCCAAGATTAAAAGAAATGGGCGTAAAGATTTTATGGTTTATGCCAATTAATCCAATTGGAATTGAAGGCAGAAAAATGACTTCAAGCGATTTGGGAAGTTATTATGCGGTAATGAATTATAAAGAAGTGAATCCGGAATTCGGTACGATGGCAGACTGGAAAGAATTGGTGAAACATGCACACCGTCTTGGTTTCAAAGTGATCATAGATTGGGTTCCCAATCATACTTCGCCTGATAATCCCTGGATTAAAAGTCATCCGGCTTTTTATCAGAGAGATGCAAAAGGAAATACTGTTTATGATAACGACTATACTGATACACGAAATTTAAATTATAATAACCAGGAGTTGCGCGATAGCATGATCAGTGTGATGAAATACTGGATCACTGAAACCGGGATTGATGGATTCCGTTGCGATCATGTAGATCCGATTCCTTACGATTTTTGGAAGAAATGCATTACTGAGTTAAGAAAAGTGAAAGATGTTTTCATGCTTGCTGAAAGTGAAAGGCCCGAGTTTCACACAGTTGGATTTGATGCTACTTATGCATGGAATATCATGTGGGCAACAGTAGAGGTGGCGCAGCAAAAACATAATTTGAAATACCTTGATTCTGTGTTGAATTTTAACTTTACGGTTTTTCCAAAAAATGCGGAGCGCATGTATTTCACCACAAATCATGATGAGAATAGCTGGAATGGAACTGAGTTTGAAAAATATGGGGATGCTTACAAAGCGTTTGCAGTGCTTACCCAAACGATGTATGAAAGTGTTCCACTTATTTACAGCGGACAGGAAGTTCCGAATAAAAGGCGTTTAAAATTTTTTGTGCATGATCCGATTGTTTGGGATAAGTATGAGATGGCGCCATTTTACAGCACGTTGCTTCATCTTCGTGAAAAAAATCAAGCCCTTGCTGCTGATGCCGCTTACAAAAAAATACCAACGGCGAATGATGATGCAATTTTTGCTTACATCAGACAAAAGGGAAATAAAAAAATCCTTGTCGTGTTAAATCTTTCTCCCGAACCGCAACACTTTACCATAAAGCAAAATGATGTTTATGGAAATCCTTTAAACGTGTTTTCTAAAAAGAAAGAAAAATTATTTGACAATCATGTGTATGACATGCAGCCTTGGGGCTATCTGGTGTATGAATATTGAGGCCTGTATAAAACATACCTATTGTTATCAGTTACATTAGTTTTTACTGAAGCAGTTAATATTTTAAATCTTTGGGATTTCGTCTATTATTCCAAAATGATAAAAGAATTACTTCTTGTTTATCGGGAAAATATTTAAAGAATAAACTAATGTTTTTATTAATACCACATTTCCGTATCGTAGGATCTTTTTCAGATCTCTTATAAATTTTCGGATTCATTCCTATATTACCGATTTTTTCGTTTGTCGTTTTTACAAAATTGATGATTTCTCTGTCCGTCTATTGTTCATGTAAAAACTGAATGTTATTATCAAATGTTTCGATCGCTTCATCGGACCATTTAATTATCATAGCCATTTCTTGTATTTTCTCATTACTTCCTCATGGGGCGTTACTCTCCCGTTTTCTATATCTTGCAGTCCGCGTTCAATTGATTTTTTTGCATCGTCAGGCAAATCATCCCACCAGTCTTTTTCAGCATCAACTTCCAGCATGGCTAAAACCATTTTAATAGTTTTTTCGTCAGCGGTATCTAAATATTTTTTCGCAAGATTTTTCATTTCAGTTGCTTCATCCATATTGTTATTTTTAGAATTATAAAGTTAATCTAAAGCCTATAAACCTTACCTTAAAATTTATGGGTTTACTTTACCATCCCTTTTATTTCCTGCAATTTCAATAAAGCCTCAACAGGCGTCAAACGATTGATATCCACCACTTCTAAAATTTTACGAATGTCTTCAAAAGCCTGGGAGTGCGCATCGAAAATACTGAGTTGCATTTGTGGCGCATTCAGTTGGCGTAGATTTTCTTTAATACTCTTTTTATTTTTTTTCACAGGTTCAGTAGATGAATCCGCTTCATCTTCAGGAGAATCCACATGCTTCGTTTCTAATTGCTTTAAAATCTCATTTGCCCTGTGAATCAGTGTTGGCGGCATTCCAGCCATCTTTGCCACATGAATACCAAAGCTGTGAATGCTTCCACCGGAAACTAATTTTCTTAAAAAAATAATTTTATTTCCAGCCTCTTTGTTCGTGATGTGGAAATTTTTTACGCGCTCAAATTTATTTTCCAATTCGTTCAATTCATGATAATGTGTGGCAAATAAAGTTTTTGGCGCATGTGGAGAATGATGCAGATATTCAACAATACTCCATGCAATGGAAATGCCGTCATAAGTAGAAGTTCCTCTTCCGATTTCATCAAGAAGAATCAAACTTCGCGGACTTATATTATTGATGATGCTTGCCGTTTCATTCATTTCCACCATAAAAGTACTTTCACCGCTGCTGAGATTATCGCTGGCGCCGACTCTTGTAAAAATCTTATCTGTCTGTGGAATTCTTGCTTCTGCTGCAGGCACAAAACTTCCCATGTGTGCCATCAGTGTTATCAAAGCAGCCTGCCGAAGAATCGCACTTTTACCACTCATGTTCGGCCCGGTTAAAATAATTACCTGTTGAGTTTGCGGGTCTAAAAAAATATCATTTTCAATATAACTTTCTCCCTGTGGCAAGTTTCTTTCTATAACCGGATGGCGGCTCGCCTTTAGTTCAAGTTCAAGCCCGCTGTGCAATTGAGGCTTTTTGTATTTAAAATGCAAAGCATTATTTGCAAAACAAATAAGGCAATCAAGTACGGCAAAAACATGTCCGTTCAATTGCATCGGCGCAATATAATCCTGCAATTCATTTAATAATTGTTCAAAAATATTTTGCTCAAGAGCGAGGATTTTTTCTTCTGCTCCGGTTATTTTTTCTTCATATTCTTTCAGCTCGGGAGTAATGTATCTTTCAGCGTTAGTCAATGTTTGCTTACGTATCCAATTGTCCGGAACTTTATCTTTATGCGTATTCGTCACTTCCAGGTAATATCCAAAGACATTATTAAAGCCAATTTTTAGCGAAGAAATTCCGGTGCGTTCCGTTTCTTTTTGCTGAAGTTTTAATAAATGTTCTTTGCCATTGGTCACAATACTTTTTAATTCGTCCAACTCTTCATTCACGCCTTTGGCAATTACATTTCCTTTAGAAACAGCCACTGGCGGGTTTTCTATGATCTCTTTAAAAATTTTGTCAGCAATATATTTACAGGCATTCAGTGAATCGCCCAATCTTTTTAAATATTCATTTGAAGAATTTTCGCACCAATCTTTTATTTGCGCTGAAAGTTTTAAACCTTTGCCAATATGCAACACTTCTCTTGGATTTATTTTCTTCAACGGAATTTTGCTCACCAATCTTTCTATATCTCCGGCCTGTTTTATATTTTGTGCAATCTTTGTTTTTTCTTCCGGAGATTTTATAAAATATTCAACCAGGATTTGCCGCTCTTCAATTAAATTAATATCTGTCAAAGGCAGTAACATCCACCGTTTCAGCAATCGTGCGCCCATTGGTGAAACGGTGTTGTCTAAAACTTTTAAAAGAGAACTGTAGTTTTCATTGCTGCCCAATAATTCAAGATTTCGTATGGTAAATCGATCCATCCATAAATAATCTTCTTTATCAATTCTTTGCAGGGAAGTGATGTGTTGAAGATTAGGATGCTCGGTATCTTTTAAATAATGAAGAATAGCGCCTGCTGCAATAATTCCTGTTTTTAGATTCTCTACGCCAAAGCCTTTCAGGCTCTGGGTTCCGAAATGTTTCAATAAAGTTTCGTGCGCATATTGTTCAGTAAAAATCCATTCATCCAATGTGTACGTATAAAATTTACTGCCGAAATAACTTTTAAAATTTTTTTGTTGATTTCTTTGAAAAATTATTTCGGCGGGATTCAAACTTTGCAATAATTTATCTGCATACTCTTTATCGCCTTCTGCAATAAAAAATTCACCGGTAGAAATATCGAGAAAAGAAATTCCTGCTTTCTCTTCGATGATATGAAGCCCACACAAAAAATTATTTTGATTATGCTCCAGTAATTTATCATTGGTTGCGACGCCCGGAGTTATCAATTCGGTAACTCCACGTTTAACGATTCCTTTCACGAGTTTAGGATCTTCCAATTGATCACAAATAGCAACACGAAAACCGGCTTTTACCAATTTGTGCAAATACGTATCGAGCGCGTGATGCGGAAATCCTGCAAGTTCAGGTGCGGTTGAAGAAGCATTGTTTCTTTTGGTTAACGTAATTCCTAAAACCCTTGACGCTGTGATAGCGTCCTGTCCAAAAGTTTCATAAAAATCACCTACACGAAAAAGCAAAATCGCATCAGGATATTTCGCCTTGATGGCATTGTGCTGTTTCATTAAAGGAGTATCTGCAGAAGCCATTTCGGATTTATGATTTTTCGATTTATGATTTTGTGAATTTATAAGTTGATGCTGGTTCAGCAAACGTACAAATAATCGGTATTCTTATTTCCTGTTTTTTGTTTTACAGACCGGTTTATATTTTCAAAATGCACAATTGAACATTACATTTTAATACGGATGTCGAATTGAAATGGCAATGTTCTTAATAATTTGATTTTTTTAAAATCTTTGTGCCCCGGATTTAATAGAAAATTTGAATCTCCCGGAACTATTGCTGATGGAACTTTTAAAACAGCTGTTTTGCTCTCTTTGATCCATACATCTCCGATTGATTGTGTATAAGACATTCTCATAAACTCTTTCCAGTCCGTTTTCAAATCAGTTATTTTAATTTCACCTATTTTGATTTCATCTGGTATTTCAATATTCATTTGCCTGAAATTTTTCTGCAAGCCTCTTGAATTTCGGTGAACGACATTTTCCAGGCAGGCAAGTGCTTTTGACTCGGCAGTGTAAACGACTTTTGTGTCTTTTGAGTTCCACCTGGCGGGATTTCCTGAAGCAAACAACTTCATTGAATATTGTGCAAGGCAGATTCTATAAACTATCATATCTATGCGAGATCTCCATATTCAATTCGGGTTAATTCCTGCGATACCAATTCGATGCCTGTTATTGTTTCCAGCAAATCCTTTGGAACCATGTTTCCCAATCCAAATGCAGGCTCATTCAGCCATTTATTAAATTCGTCCACACTTCCAAAAACGTTTTGCCCTTTACTATATAACGCAAAAAATTTTAATAATTTTTCACTTAACACCGGGTCTAAAGTTGTTTTATTCTTTTTATAAGAAGTGAACGTTTTGATTGTTTTATTCAACACTTTTTCTACATAAGGAAAAGAAAAATCTGTAAGAGCAATAAAATCAAAAACTGCCTGTGGCAACAGACCTTTTTTTGAAATGGCAACAAGCGTGATGTTATCATTATAAGACTTTTGATATTTATTCAAAATTTTTTCATCATTTGCGCTGATGGTATTCATGTTTTTTTTTCGAAGGTAGGAAATTTTTCCAGGATTATTTGAAAAATTTCCAGATTAAATTTAGAGTTGTCTTTAGCACATTACCTTATTTTTGCAAATTAATGTTCTTTTGATGAGAAAACTTAGCATGGATGAACTGAACCGCAAATCTGTCGATGAATTTAAAGAATCAGAAAAAAATCCGGTAATTGCAATTTTGGAAAATATTCGCAGTGCCTATAATGTCGGAAGCGTGTTTCGTACTGCTGATGCTTTTTTGATTGAATCAATTTATATAACCGGTTATACGGCAAAACCACCGCACAAAGAAATTACCAAAACCGCTCTGGGAGCTCAGGAAACGGTTAATTGGAAATATTTTTCAATAACAAAAGAAGCAATAGAAGCGCTCAAAAAAAATGGATATCAAGTGTTTGCAGTAGAACAAGTAACTGGTAGTATTTCTTTGGAAACGATTCATAATTTATCTGTTGAAAAGATTGCTTTTATTTTTGGAAATGAAGTGAGTGGTGTAGAACATGAAACGATTTCTTTATGTGATGGATGTGTCGAGATTCCACAATTTGGAATGAAACATTCTCTGAATATCTCTGTGGCTGCAGGGATTGTTTTATGGGAAGCGGTAAAAAAGAGATTGTAAACCTTACGGAAAATAGCGGTAAATATCTTTTCTATTTAATACTCTGCTGAGTTTAATTATGTTTTCTTCAAAAATAAACCAATGCGATAATCACCCATCTTAACCCGATAAGCAGTTTTACAACCTTTTAATTTTTTTAAATTATTTATTGAAAATAGATTTGGTGCTTTTTGCAGCTCTTCAATTATATCAGCTAATTTCAACTGCATTTCTTTAGAAAGTTTTTTGTCAACATCTTTGCCAAATTGGTGGGTAACAATGACTTTCATTAGCTTCTGAGTTTCTCAAGAAATTCATTGGTGTCTATTAATTTATCATAAGCTGTTTCCTCCATTAATTTTCCTAAAACAATATCTTCTTTATCCTCTTCATTCAAAATCCTTCCTTTTATTTTATTCTGCTCAAGAAAGGATTTTACTAATTTCACCTCTTCCTCATTGTTGGTTTGTATTAATATTGTTTCCATTTTCAAAATTTTAATCAAATTTACAAAAATTATTTGACGGGTTTGTTGTCGTGAAAATAGCAGTAATTTACCTTTTAATACTTATCTAAATTTATTAATGCAACGAATAAAACATTATTTTTCCCTTGTAAAATTTGCCCACACCATTTTCGCAATGCCGTTTGCATTAATTGGATTTTTCTATGGATTGAAAATAGTTGATTACGATTTAAACCGCCCATGGTGGCTGCTTTTCATCCTGGTAATTTTATGTATGGTATTTGCCCGCAGCGCCGCGATGGCTTTCAATCGATGGCTGGATGCGGAATATGACGCTAAAAATCCGCGAACCAAAATCCGTGAAATACCCGGTGGAATTATTTCAAAAAGAAATGCGATGATTTTTGTGATCTGTAATTGCCTCGCATTTATTATTACTACTTATTTTATCAATGTTCTTTGTTTTGTTTTAGCGCCGGTTGCTTTATTTGTAATTTTGTTTTATAGTTACACAAAAAGATTTACAGTAATGTGCCATTTGGTACTGGGTCTTGGTTTGAGCCTTGCTCCAATCGGAGCTTACATAGCCGTCACAGGAAAGTTTGCCATTGTTCCCATTCTGTTTTCCTTGTCTGTTTTGTTTTGGGTAAGCGGCTTTGATATTATTTATGCGCTGCAGGATGAAGAGTTTGATAAAGAAAATAATTTGTATTCCATTCCCTCATTCATTGGAACAAACAAAGCTTTGCATGTAAGTGAGCTTTTACATTTTTTGTCTGCATTATCTGTGATTGCTGCTGGCATGATTGGCAATTTTTCTGCAATATATTGGAGCGGTGTTATCGTTTTTGCTTTCTTTCTTTTTTATCAGCACACTTTGGTTAAACCGAAAGATCTTTCAAAAGTGAACAAAGCTTTTTTCAGTTCCAACGGAATTGCATCGGTGGTTTTTTGTGTTCTCGTTTTATTGGATCTGTTTATGAAGTCGTAAATTTTTTTTCTCAGTAAATAAAGAAATAAGCAGATTTTTATTTTTTTAAAAACTAATCTCTAAACATTCAATAAATCATGGCCCGGATTCTCTGCATCGATTATGGAAAAAAACGTACAGGCATTGCTGTTACAGATCCTTTGCAGATCATTGCGACCGGATTAACCACTGTTGATTCTCACGAATTGATTTCTTTTTTAAAAAAATATTTCCAGCAGGAAGAAGTGGACTTAATTGTTATCGGTGAACCGAAAAACCTGGATGATTCTGATACACACGCAACTCCTTTGGTAAAGGCAATTATTAAGAGATTAGAAAAAGAATTTCCAAAAATTCCCGTCAAAAAAGTGGATGAAAGATTTACCTCCAAAATGGCGAAGCAGGCGATGATCGATATGGGAATGAAAAAAAAAGACAGAAGAAATAAACGAACGGTTGATGAGATAGCCGCTACTATTATATTACAGGAATATATGGCAAGTGTGTAATTTTAAAATGTAGAGTTTCAACGCTCGTATTGATTATTATATTGTAGTTATTTTTTTTAGATCTTTATCACTAATTTCATTGCCGCAAAAACCTCTTACATAGAAGTCATTTACCATAAAAGCAAGCAAAAAAATGAAATACATGTCCTTAATTATCTGTACCGGTTTTTTTTTATTTTTAACACCTTCTCTTAAAGCTCAAAAAGATTCGGTGAAAGATGAATTGAATCAAACGAATGACTGGCCAAATCTGCGGCGCTACAGGAGTGAAAATGCAAAAGTTACTCCTCCGACTGCAAATGAAAACCGGGTAGTGTTTATGGGTAATTCCATTACAGACGCATGGATCAATGTAAGTCCTGATTTTTTTAAGGGAAAGCCTTACCTCGATCGAGGCATCAGCGGACAAACAACCCCACAAATGTTAATCAGGTTCAGACAGGATGTAATTGATCTTCATCCAAAAGTGGTGGTAATTTTAGCCGGTATCAATGATATCGCCGGTAATACCGGCCCGTCAACTGTTGAGATGATTGAAGATAACCTTAAATCTATGGCGCAACTTGCCAGGGCAAATGGTATCAAAGTGGTGATGTGTTCAGTTCTTCCGGCATATTCTTTTCCGTGGCGCCCTGGTATAGATCCTATTGCTAAAATCATTGATTTGAATAAGTGGATCAAACAATTTGCACAAAAAAACAACTTTGTTTATGTGGATTATTATGACGCAATGGTAGATGAAAGAAAGGGTTTGCCTGACAAATATTCTGAAGACGGTGTTCATCCAAACCCTGCTGGTTATAAAATAATGGAACCTTTGGTAGAAAAAGGAATTGCGAAAGCACTTGCAAAAAAATAAAAGTAATCAATGGGTTTATCTGATAAGACCGTTCCATTACAGTTACATCAAACGAAGAAATATCTTTGATTCTTGTTTTCAGAGAGCCGTTTAGTGAAACTTTCAATATTTTTTACAGAAAGTAAGTTAGCTGTTTTCGTTCCTCTTATAGATCTAAAGCTTATGAAACCGTTTTAAAAAGAAAGCGTGAATTATCTATAATTGATGATTTGCATGAAAAAATAAAAAACGTAACTCTGCTACTTATTTCAATAAATTGAAGGTGCTTCACCCGTTTTTTTAATAAGTGTAGTAAACAAATAGATAAGCGGGAATAGGCTTTCTAAAAAAAACTTTTTTTCAATGCAACAAAAATTATCTTTGGCTTGTCCTATCTGCCAGCATTTCTTATTTGTTTTTAATTGAGTAATAAGATCACGCCTAAATAACTAATTTTAATGAAAATTTTATTGCTTCTGATCTCCGAACTTTTTTTTGCAAATCTTTCTTATTCTCAAAATGCACAAAAAGATTCTCTCTCTGATATACAGCTAAAGGATGCAATTGATAGGTACAATCATTTCAGCGCTGATAATGCACCGGTATATAACGGGCAGCAATACATTTATCTGACTTACAAAATGGAAGGTGATCCGTACTTTATAAGCGGCGATTTTGCTAACGGTTGGGTAGATTATTCCGGTCGCAAATATGATTCCGTTCCTTTAATGTATGATGTGGCACGGAACCAACTGGTTATTTTGGCTCCGGATAAAATATTACCCATCATTTTGGAAAATGACTTTATTGATAGTTTTAGTTTACGTGGACATCATTTTATAAAACTTTTACAGGATTACAAGCAAAATTTAAGCAATTCGGGTTTTTATGATGTGTTGTATAATGGTCACGTGCAGCTACTTGCAAAAAGAGCCAAAGAAATAGATGAAGAGATAAAAGGAGATGTGCTCACCAGGATATTTTCTCCAAAAGATCGTTTTTATGTGCATAAAGACAGTCTTTATTATCTGGTCAGTAACAAAAAAGATGTCCTGCATTTATTCAAGGATAAGGCTCATGATATAAAGAAATATATGCGGAAGCATCACCTTAAATTCAGACGAAAAAATTTTGAAGAACCAATAGTGATGGTTACAGAATTTTATGATCAACTAACTCATTAATATGAAACGTCGAATCAATTTTATTCTTTTTTTATCCGTGCTGTTTTTCGCTCAAAACACTTTTGCTCAGCAGGGTGAAAACCTGGTTACCGGCAACTTTCATGAAGTGACTTTTAATGAATTTGTCCAAAAAGTAGAAGCACAAACTGATTATCATTTTTTTTATGATGCTTCACAATTTGATAGCATCAACATTACGATTGCTGTAACTGACGCTCATCTGCAGTCGGTTTTGGATAAAATATTCAGTAATACCAGCTGGCATTATTTTATTGATAAAGAAAATCACGTTTTTGTAACAAAAGGGTTTCTTCTTTCTGCCAATCTTCCTTATGGATTTTTTACAGGGGAAAAAGATACAGCTTCTTTGATTGCAAATAATAATTCAGAGAACCCTGTTTATATGAAGCAGGCAAAAAAAGCAATACAGGCAATTTCTATAGAAAATAAATTATTTGAAATTGGAATAAAAAGAAATGAAGTGCCTAAAGGAAAAGTGAATATGGCCGGATACATCCGTGATGCGCAAACAGGAGAATCTATTACCGGCGCTTTCATTTATCTTGATCATCCGCATGTACAAGTGAATAGTGATCAGTTTGGATATTACTCACTTATTCTACCCGCAGGACGGCATACTTTAAATATAATTGCTCCCGGAATGTTTGACACCAAACGCCAGGTAATGCTTTATTCTGATGGAAAACTGGATATCGAAATGAATGAAAAAGTGGTGAAATTAAAAGAAGTGCTGGTAGAAGCAGGCAAAGAAAAAAATGTACGAAGCACTACGATGGGAATGGATAAGCTGAACATGTCGGCAATTAAAAATATACCCGCCGTAATGGGAGAAGTAGATGTATTGCGTGCGGTACTTACTTTGCCAGGAGTAAAATCTGTAGGAGAAGCAAGCACCGGGTTGAATGTGCGTGGCGGCGCTACAGATCAGAATTTGATTTTGTTTAATGGTATGAATATTTACAATCCATCACATCTTTTTGGATTCTTCTCTGCCTTCGATCCGGATGTGATCAAGGATGTAACCTTATATAAAAGCAGTGTTCCTGCAAAATACGGCGGAAGGATTTCTTCTGTCCTTGACATTACCTCTCTGGATGGGAATGATAAAAAAATATCCGGCTCTGCGGGCCTCGGACCACTTACCAGCAAGTTCACAATAGAAGGGCCGATCGTGAATAGTAATACAACTTTTGTTGCAGGCGTACGCACTACTTATTCAAACTGGTTGTTTAAAATACTGCCTAAAGATTATGAAAAAAGTCGTGCTTCGTTCCAGGATGCAACGATACACATTAATCATAAACTAAACAGCAAAAACAATGTGTATTTGAATGCATATATTAGTGGTGATAAATTTAATCTGAACAGCGATACTACGTATCAATACCATAATAAAAATGCGAACATCAACTGGAAACATATATTCAATAATCGCTTTTACGGAGTGTTGTCTGCCGGCATAGATCATTATGATTACCAGGTTGCTTTTAACGGCGATTCTGTCGATGCTTACAAACTTGATTTTGCCATTAATCAATATAAAGCAAATCTTGATTTCAGTTATTTTTTGAATAATAAACACACCATTGCTTTTGGCCTAAGCACATTAAAGTATGATATCCATTCCGGTTCATTTACACCGCTTGGGAAATTTTCATTGATTATCCCCGATACTTTGGAAGCAGAGCATGCATTGGAAAGTGCAGCGTATTTATCCGATCATTACAACATTTCTTCTAACCTGTCTATTGATGGCGGTGTAAGATATTCGATGTTCAATTATATGGGTGCCAAACATGTAAATTCTTATGCTCCGGGATTGCCAAAAGATCTCAATAATGTTTTAAGCACAGATTATTATCCTGCAGGTAAAATTATCAAAACATATATGGGGCCTGAATTTCGTGTTTCTGCACGGTATTCAGTATCTGACAATACTTCTATAAAAGCATCTGCTAATAGTTTGCGGCAGTACATTCACATGCTGACAAATACGACGACAATTTCTCCGACAGATGTTTGGAAATTAAGCGACCCGAATCTGCAGCCGCAATTGGGAACACAAGTGGCTTTGGGATTGTATAAAAATTTTAAAAATAATACCATTGAGACTTCTGCAGAAGTTTATTACAAATGGTTTTCTCATTACCTGGATTACAGAAGCGGCGCCGTTCTCGTGATGAATCATCATATAGAAACTGATGTGATCAATACAAAAGGAAGAGCTTATGGAATAGAACTTCTTTTGAAAAAAGCAACCGGTAAAATCAATGGCTGGGTGAGTTATAATTATTCGCGTTCGTTGCTGCAACAAGATGATCCTTACGCAGCGGAAAAAATAAATGGTGGTGCAGAATATCCAAGCAATTTTGATCAGCCGCACAATTTTACTTTCATTGGAAATTATAAATTCACGCATCGCTTCAGCGTTTCATTTAATGCGACTTACAGCACCGGAAGGCCAATTACTTTACCAATCGCAGAATATGATTATGCAGGTTCTGTGAGGGTTTTATATTCTGAAAGAAATGCTTATCGCATACCTGATTATTTCCGTACCGATTTTTCCATGAACCTGGAGGGAAATCATAAGATTCATCAAAAGACACATAATTCCTGGACTTTGGGAGTTTATAATGTAACAGGAAGAAAGAATGCGTATTCTGTTTATTATATTTCTCAAAACGGCAATATACATGGCTATAAATTATCCATTTTTGGTAGTGCTATTCCATTTTTAACTTATAATATCCGTTTTTAAATGAATAAGAATTATTTTTCAATAAAATTGTTGCTTTACTGCATTGTGATTTTGTTTTTGTCAAATTGCAAAGTGCCTTATGATCCGCCGTTAAAATCCGCCAAAACTCATTTTCTTGTAGTGGAAGGATACCTGAACGGCAATGGGCAAACAAACATAAAATTGAGTCGTACAAGAAATATAACCGCTGGAGACACCGCCGCTGATATCAATGAAACCGGCGCTCATGTGGAACTTCAGGATTCCAATAATAATACCTCCCCTTTCTATGAAACTGGTAATGGCAATTACACTGGTTATTTTTATTTATATACAGGAAATACTTACCGTTTACATATAACAACCGCTGATCAAAAGGAATATGTTTCTGACTTTGTTCCTTTCAAACAATCTCCCCCCATTGATAACATAGACTGGAATTTAAAAGATGGCGGTGTTCAAGTCTATTTGAACACACACGACCCGCAAAATAATAGCCGGTTCTATCGCTGGGAATATCAGGAAACATGGGAGTTTCATTCACAATATTATTCGACGCTAAAGTATAATCCTGTGGATACAAGCGTGATTCCCAGAACCTCGCAAGTATATCAATGCTGGCGTTCTCAAAATTCTACTACTATTTTATTAGGCTCATCAGCGAAACTAAAAGAAGATGTGATTAATGCTGCGCCCATTCTTTATATTCCTGAGCACGATAAAAGAATCAGTGTTTTATACAGTGTAATTGTTACTCAATATTCTTTAGACTCAAGCGCCTATAATTACTGGAATGCCATGAAGGCGAATACCGAAAATGTAGGTTCTATTTTTGATCCGCAACCGAATCTGACACAAGGAAATATTCATTGTACAACCGATCCGTCTGAAACGGTGATCGGATATATAGGAGCAGGAAATTCACAACAGCAAAGAATTTTTATTCGAAATTCGGATCTGCCAGCCGGATGGAATCTAATACCAAACTGCCTGGAAGATACAGTTCCAAACATAAAAGATAGTTTGTTCATTTATTTTTCAAATAATAGTTTGATTCCATATTCACAAGTTAGAGCGGGCTATTTATCCGCATCTGGCAGTTGTGTGGATTGCACGCTTTCCGGCACTCCTGTTAAACCGACTTTCTGGCCTTAAAAATTATATAATGAATTCATTGATTTTATTTAAATCCTTCCTTCGAAAATCACTCTTTTTTCTATGCTTGTTTTTTAGCTTTTCTTGTTTTAGCCAAACAAACATCTCTGCTAAAATAAGTGCTGGTTTTGTTGATAAGGTGAGCACACATATCCGGGAAAAAGTATTTGTGCATACTGACAGGAATTACTATGTGTGTGGTGAAATATTGTGGTTCAAAACGTACGTAACCAATGCTTCCAATAATCAACCACTATCTTTAAGTAAAGTCGTTTATGTGGAAATATTAAACAGCCGCCATGAGCCGGTTTTGCAGGCAAAAATATCATTGGAAAACGGTACAGGCAGCGGTTCTTTTTCCCTTCCTCTTTCTCTGGAATCAGGAAATTATGAATTAAGAGCTTATACCAACTGGATGAAAAATGATTTGTCTGATCATTTTTTTAAAAAAATAATTACGATTGTCAATTCCACCAAAAACCTCGATTTGTCTATTGTAAAAAATCCGGTAAAATATTTTGCTCAGTTTTTTCCGGAAGGAGGAAACCTGGTGAATGGATTAAACAGCGTGGTAGCTTTTAAAATAAATAATGACGCAGGAAAAGGAGTGGAAGGAACAGGGATTGTTTTAGATCAATCAAACGATACGATCGCACATTTTCAAACAGAAAAATTCGGAATGGGTAAATTTTTATTTACGCCTCAATCGGGAAAACATTATACCGCAATTGTTACTTTAAAAGACAATTCTGTTATCAAAAAGGATTTACCAGATGCGGTTGAAAATGGTTATGTAATGCATGTAACGGATGAAGGAAATCATTTAAAAGTTACCGTTTCTTCTTCTAATGAAACCGCGCAGAATCTTTATTTAATTGCACAAACAAATAAGCAAATTGATTTTTCACAAACAAGCTCTTTGCAAAATAACCACGCAATTTTTTCTATTAATAAAGACAATCTCAAAGAAGGAATTGCCCAAATAACTTTGTTTACTGAAAATCATCAGCCGGTTTGCGAAAGGCTTTATTTCACACGGCCAAAAAACAAAATGCTGATCAGTGAAACAACAAATAAGGCGAATTTCAATTTACGTGATAAAGTAACAATTGACCTTTCCACAAAAGATAATTCGGGAAATTTATTGGCTGGAAATTTATCAGCTTCTGTTTGTCGTTTGGACAGTTTACATCTGCCGGATGAAGCGAATATTTATTCCTATTTGTGGTTGTCATCAGAGCTTAAAGGGTTTATTGAAAATCCGGATTTTTATTTTCAAAATGATAATGCCGAAACAAATGAAGCATTGGATAATTTATTGCTGACGCAAGGCTGGCGGAAGTTTGGTGCTATAAATATTTCGGAAAATAATTCTTCAATCACTTATGTTCCCGAAAACCGTGGTCATATTATTATTGGCAAAGTTACCAATGAAGTTACGGGAAAACCTGCTCCGGATGTGCTGGTTTACCTTTCCGTTCCCGGAAGGCGTGTTCAATTGTATGGTTGCCTCAGCAGTACAGAAGGAATGGTGCATTTTGATTTAAAAGATTTTTATGGCACCAGTCAAATCATTTTGCAAACCGATAGTGATAAAGACAGTCTTTATCATTTCGAAGTTTTCAGTCCTTTTTCCGAAGAATTTTCCGCCAATGAATTTCCGGCTTTACATATCTCCGAAGGTAACAGAGATGAACTGCAATCTGCAAATCTGCACATGGAAATTTCCAATGCTTATCATGCCACTGACCTGCAAAAAATGAAGCCTTTGTCAATCGATACGCTTCCTTTTTATTATAAACCTTACAAAAGTTATTTGCTTGATAATTATACACGTTTTACAACGATGGAAGAAGTGTTGCGCGAATATGTAGCAGAAGTGAACGTGGTGAAAAAGCAGGGAAAATATCATTTGAACACTTTCAATGCTCCGGGATTCGAGCTGCATGATAAGCAACCTGCACAAAGCGTGTTTAACAAAGATCCATTGATGCTGTTAGACGGCGTTCCGGTTTTTGATGCCAATAAAATTATCGCTTATGATCCATTAAAAGTGCAAAGGCTGGATGTTGTTGCCTCCAAATACATTTGGGGGCCGATTGTTTCTGAAGGAATCGTTAGTTTTACCACTTATAAAGGAAACCTCGATGGGTACACGCTTGATCCACGCGATGTGATTCTCGATTATGATGGATTGCAACAACAAAGAGTTTTTTATTCACCTGATTATTCTACTGATAAAGAAATACAAAATCGTCTTCCGGATTTTCGGGAACTTTTATACTGGTCGCCAAATGTAACCACAAACGAAAAAGGAATTGGGCATATTTCTTTCTTTACCGGTGATATTCCTGCAAAATACTTGGTGGTATTACAAGGAATTTCAGCTAATGGCGATGCAGGAAGTGAACGTTTTATCTTGGAGGTAAGAAAGTAAATTCTGTGAATTCAATTCACCGAGATTCAACTTAAAAAATAAAAATCCGCTTTATTTCTTTGACTACTGTACCGCGTTTTTTATTTATTTTTAATTACTCAAATAAATAAAACCGATGCTGCTTTTTCCATCCTTTTTTTTGCAGTTGACCTTTCTCGTTCCTTTCTGGAAAACATCGGCGGTTTTGATCGCGTGTGGCATTGGTTTATTTTATGCGTTTTATAAAATAATGAAGCTGCGGGAAAAAAGAATTCGTGAAACAGAAGCGACTAAAACCGAACTCGAAAAATTGCGTTCAGAGAATTACCGCAGCCGTTTGGAAATGGAGGAAATCAATAATTTTTTTTCAACTTCTTTGTTGTTGAAAAATGATGTAGAGGATATTTTATGGGACGTTTGTAAGAACCTGATCGCCAAACTCGGTTTCGAAGATTGTCTCATTTATATGTGGAATGAAGATAAAACGAAAATGGTTCAGCGTGCAGGTTTTGGAGTAAAGGACAACAAAGAAATGCTCATTCAATTTCCATATGATCTGCAGCCGGGTGAAGGAATTGTAGGCACTGTCGCTCAAAACGGTAAGCCGATTATTGTCCATGATACTACAAAAGAACCACGCTATCTGGCAGAAGGCTATAGCGGCCTCAGTGAAATTGTCGTTCCCATAAAATACCAGGAAGAATTATTAGGTGTTATTGATTCTGAACATTCGCAAAAAGGATTTTTTAATGAAAGCCATTTGCAGCTGATGCTCACAATTGCTACGTTGGTTGCTCATAAAATCAAGTCTATTGAAGCAGAACAGGAATTAAGAAAACAAAAAGCTGAACTGGATCATGTTTCCCGCCAACTTATGGAGATGCAATTGTCGGCGCTGAGGAGCCAGATGAATCCACATTTTATTTTTAATGCACTCAATTCGATCAAAAAATTTGTATTGACGAACGAGGCAGAAAATGCAGATAAATACCTGGGGAAATTTTCAAAACTCATCCGTTCTATTTTAGATAACAGCCACCAACCGGATATCAGCCTTCACAAAGAAATTGAAATGCTGAAACTTTATCTTGAATTGGAAAAACTTCGTTTTGGAGATAAATTAAATTATCATATTCACGTAGATCCGCTATTGGCAGAAGGATCGATGCAGATCCCCGGGATGCTTGTGCAGCCTTTTGTAGAAAATGCAGTTTTTCATGGGATCATGCACAAAGAAACCGCGGGAAAAATTGTCATATCTTTTTATGATCACGGCAATTATCTTGAGATTAATGTGATCGATGATGGAGTGGGAAGGAAGATGTCGGCAATGCTGAAGCCAAACAAAAAGGATCACATTTCTTTAGGAATTAAAATGACAGAACAAAGGCTTGCAGCATTAAAAACTCATCCGGAGATTCCATCTCATATAGAAATCATCGATCTGGAAGATACCGGGAACGCGCCTGGTACTTTTGTAAAAATATTGGTACCAAAATAGTTCCCAAGTTTTTATAAAAAAGAATACAGGATGTTTTCAAAATGGATAAATTCGGGTTTATGATAAAAACGATCATCATTGAAGATGAAAAGCAAAGCCGGGAAGTACTTCAGTTAATGTTGCAAAATCACAGTGATATTATTGAACTTGTCGATAGCTGCGAAACGCCTGCAAAAGGAATTGAAAGCATTCAAAGATATGCGCCTCAGTTGGTTTTTCTGGATATTGAAATGCCACGAATGAATGGCTTTCAGATGCTTCGAAAACTGGAATCCATCAACTTTGACGTCGTATTTACCACCGCTTATGATAAATATGCCATTAATGCCATCAAAATAAGTGCGCTCGATTATCTATTGAAACCAATTGACAAAGACGAGCTGTCGAATGCTATACAGAAATGCGTGGAAAATAGGGAACAAAAAACTACCAGGGATAAAATGGAAATTTTATTCAAAAACCTTACTCAACATCACGCCCTGGATAGAACGATTACGCTTACCTCTGTAGATGGAATCCGCTTTATAAAAATGAAAGATATTATACGGCTCGAAGCTAACGGGAGATATACGAGATTTCACCTGGCCAATAAAGAGGTAATTGTCGCCAGTCGCACCCTTGGTGATTTTGAAGAAGCGCTTTCTTCTAACGAGTTTTTTAGAATTCACGAAGCTCACATCGTAAACCTGCTCTACATTGACCGTTTCCACAAAGGAAACAATTACGTCCTGCTTTCTGATAAAACCGAATTGCCACTGGCGCGTCGGAGGAAAGAAGATTTTTTAAAAATTATTCCGAGGATTTAGAACAGGCGGGAAGCTTTAAAGTCCGTGTTTGGTTGCTGAATGCAAGCAATTTCAGTGACCAATTAATTTTTTTGAGATTATCTTCGCGAAAAATTTTTTGTATGAATTTACACGAATACCAGGCAAAAGAATTGTTGAAAAGATATCATGTACCTATCCAGGAAGGGATTGCATGCAGTACCGTTTCGGAAGCAGAAGATGCTTATCGTTTTATCAATAGTGAGTATGGAAGCAAGTTTGCGGTGATCAAGGCACAGATACATGCCGGCGGAAGAGGCAAAGGAAAGATAAAAGGAACGGAGCAAAGAGGTGTGGCAGTTGCTAAAAGTTTAGATGACGTAAAAACGATTGCTCAAAATCTTCTAGGAGGTACGTTAGTAACCGTTCAAACAGGTGAAGCAGGAAAATTAGTAAGCAAAATATTTGTAGCGCAGGATGTTTATTATGATGGTCCGGAGCAGGTAAAAGAATTTTATTTATCGATTTTAATGGATCGTTCCAAAGGGAAAAATGTGGTTATGTACAGCACCGAAGGTGGAATGAATATCGAAGATGTAGCACATGAAACGCCTGAAAAAATATTTAAGGAATGGGTGCATCCTGGTGGTGGATTGTTACCATTCCAGGCCAGGAAAATCGCTTTCAATCTTGGTTTGAGCGGTACAGCTTTCAAGAATTGTGTGAAATTTGTAACGAATCTTTATAATGCTTTTGTTGGACTGGATTGCAGTATGTTGGAAATAAACCCAATGTTCAAAACCAGCGATGCAAAAATTATTGCCGTGGATTGCAAAATGAATATAGACGATAATGCTTTAATGCGTCATCCTGATATTGCTGCCATGCGGGATATAACTGAAGAAGATCCAACCGAAGTGGAAGCAGCAAAATATAATTTGAATTTTGTAAAATTAGACGGAAATGTCGGCTGCATGGTAAATGGCGCAGGGCTTGCGATGGCTACAATGGATATGATCAAATTAAGCGGTGGCGAACCTGCAAACTTCCTGGATGTAGGCGGAACTGCGAATGCACAAACCGTAGAAGCCGGATTCAGGATTATTTTAAAAGATCCGAAAGTAAAAGCAATTCTCATTAATATTTTTGGTGGCATTGTTCGTTGTGATCGGGTGGCACAAGGGGTAATTGATGCTTACAAATCAATTGGAAATATTGAAATTCCAATTATTGTTCGCCTTCAGGGAACCAATGCAGAAATTGCCAAAGAACTGATTGATAAAAGCGGTCTGAAAGTGGAATCAGCGATTTTATTGAGTGAGGCAGCCGAACTCGTGAATAAAGCGGTGGCGTAAAAATTTCTGAATCAGAAATTTCTAATTTCAGATTATATCTAATCGATGATTTTAAAAGGTTTACGTTTCTGTAAACCTTTTTATTTTTACAGATTATTTTACAGGAAAATGCATTTACAATTGCAGCAAACGAAGTTTTATTAAGGATTTTTAATTAGCACATTAGCACATTAGGAAATCAGCGCATTAGCTCATTAACTGTCTTTTGTACAATTGAACGGTATTTTCCAGCCCCAAATAAAGGGCATCCGAAATCAATGCATGTCCGATTGAAACTTCTAAAAGGCCAGGCATATTTTGGGCAAAATATTTGAGATTATGTAAGTCGAGATCATGACCGGCATTAATTCCAAGACCGAGCTCTACCGCTTTTTTCGCTGCTGCAATATATGGTGCAATTGCCTGCTGATGATTTCCTTTTTCAAATTCTTTTGCATAATTTTCCGTGTATAATTCGATTCTGTCTGTACCGGTATCTTTTGCTGCAACAATCATTTCTTCTATTGGATCCACAAAAAGAGAAACGCGGATCCCGGCTTTCTGAAAAACATTGACAATCTCAATTAGATACTCCTTGTATCTTATCGTATCCCATCCATGATCAGAGGTTAGTTGGCCCAAAGCATCCGGAACTAAAGTAACCTGGTCAGGTTGGTTTGCCAGGACAAGATCGACAAATTTTTGCTCGTTACAATTTCCTTCGATATTAAATTCTGTAGTGATAATTTTTTTTAATTCATAAACATCAGCATAACGGATGTGTCTTTCGTCAGGTCGCGGATGCACGGTGATTCCTTCGCCTCCAAAAGTTTGAATGTCTATGGCAGTTTTGATTAAATCCGGATTGTTTCCACCCCGCGAATTGCGAAGCGTGGCGATTTTATTGATGTTTACGGAGAGTTTGGTCATAAAACAAATTTAACTTTAATCTGATGAATCAAAGGTAGAATCGTGTGATGAGTTTTAGATTCAATAAAAATATAGGGGTTTACGAAAGAATTTTAAAACAAAAAACCGCTTTAGAAAAGCGGTATCGTACCCAGGATGGGAGTTGAACCCACACGGCCATTGCTGACCACAGGATTTTAAGTCCTGCGTGTCTACCAGTTCCACCACCCGGGTAAACACTATAAATGAAAAAAGCAGATAAGTACTGCTTTTTTATTTATTGGAGCGGAAAACCGGGCTCGAACCGGCCACCTCGACCTTGGCAAGGTCGCGCTCTACCAAATGAGCTATTTCCGCGATTGTTATAAGAACTAAAAAAAGGTTTGCAAAAATAAGGTTTGTAACCTTTGAACCAAAATTTATTTATACTGCGGATTGTATTGCGTATTTGCAGGCACTTCTACATTCGGTTTTCCCTTGTAACGGTGCACATACATGGTATAACAACCACCAATAACAAGGGCAACAAAAATAGCTACCTGGCAATAAAACAGAAACCGGGAGGTAGACACCCAGCTAACTGCTACATCTTTTCCCTTATTATCAATTACTTCTTCGTGTTCCATATTTTATAATTTGCTGGGCAAAAATAACAGATTGATTTGAAATATCATTTTTTGAATTGAAGAATTTCGGAAAATGTCTTTCTTTTTTTGACAAAATACTCCCAAACGATACTTCCGTTGTAAGTCCCGGGAAGGCATGCTAATTTCTTTTTGGGTAAATGAATTTTTTCTTTCCTTGTAAAGAGCCATTTTAAAAAATAGAAATGCGCTCTTTGGATTGCTCTGAAAGTACTGAAATCTCCTTTTATGAGTGCCTGAAATCCGGCCAAATTATCTAAAGAGATTCTAAATGGGATCTTCCATATTTTTTCTACAAAAGTTAAATTCTTTGCAAGCATTACGAGGTTGTTTCTAAAATTTAAAAATACTTTTCTTTTGTTACCGGCCGGCAAAGTTCCTCCGCCAATATGATATACAACAGAAGACGGTACAACAAAAATCTTATAACCTGCTCTTTGCATGCGCCAGCATAAGTCTATTTCTTCCTGGTGGGCAAAGAAATACTCATCAAAACCATTTTGTTCATGGTAAACTGATGCTCTTACAAACAAAGCCGCGCCAGTAGCCCAGAATATTTGCGAGGTATTATTATACTGGCCTTCGTCATTTTCACAAAAATCAAATACGCGGCCACGGTTAAATGGATAACCGAATTTATCAATCCAACCTCCACTTGCGCCTGCATATTCAAAACTATTTCTATTCTCAAAAGATAAGATTTTAGGCTGGCAGACGGCGATCAATTGATCAGTTTCCATTAGTGAAATGACCGGCGTTATCCATCCTGGTGTTACTTCTACATCGCTGTTTAAGAGTATGTAATAATCTGCCGCAACTTGCTTCAATGCACTGTTGTAGCCTCTCGCAAATCCTTCATTTGAAGGATTGAGAATGATCTTTATGGAAGGATAGGTTTTTTGTAAAAATTCAATCGAATCATCCGTTGAAGCATTGTCTGCTACGACTATTGAAAGATTTTCATAACCAGAGGCCAATACAGACGGAAGAAATTTTTCAAGAAAATGTCTTCCGTTCCAGTTAAGAATTACCAGTGCAACAGAAGGGAAATGATTCAACGAATTAGATTTAATCAGTTACAAACATAAAAGATTTTAGTTTTTACTTCGTATAAATTGTGAGAAATACCTTTAGATTTGACGATAAACCGGATGCATGTTCAGGCAATTTTTTAATTTACGTTCCGCGCTTGCACTTATTGCTGTTGCTATTGTTACAGGTACTATTTTTTATTCTGATTTTTTATCAAAAAAAATAGAAGTAGAAGAAAGGGAGAAAATAAGCCAATGGGTGGAAGCCAATAAATTTATCGCTTCCGCACCTCCAAATGTCGATATTACACTTGCGAGTCAGATCCAACAAAAAAACACAGACATACCCATCATCTGGACCAACGAAAATGACAGCATCATTGATTCCAGAAATATTGATACGAATGAAATAAAATCTTCGAAACATTTTCTGCATAAAAAACTGCAGGAATTCAAATCCGCGCATCCGCCGATTATCCTTGAGTTAAACAAAAATCCATATGTAGCAGACAAATATTATTATGGAGATTCAAAATTGCTGAAACAGGTAAGGTATTATCCGATGATCCAATTGTTAATTGTTGCCTTGTTTATTTTCATTACTGTTTATTCTATTTCCATCAGGAATAAATCTACTCAAAACCAGGTGTGGGCAGGTATGGCTAAAGAAACGGCACATCAGTTAGGAACACCCATTTCTTCACTCCAGGGATGGGTAGAAATGTTGAACGAACAGGATGTGCATTCGGATATTTCAAAAGAAATGCAAAAAGACGTAAACCGCTTAAAACTGATTAGTGACAGGTTTGGAAAAATAGGAAGTGCACCCAAACTCGAAGAACATGATATTGTAGAACAAGTAGAAAAAATGGTCGCTTACATCAAAAGAAGATCTACTGAGAAAGTAAACTTCATCCTGGAGCGGCCAGAAGAAAACGTAACTGCAAAAATATCGGGGCCTTTGTTTGACTGGGTGATAGAAAATCTTTTGAAAAACGCTTTAGATGCGATCAATGGAAAAGGTACTATCAAAATAAAAATTAAAAAGTTACAGCGCCAGGTATTGATTGACGTAACAGACAGTGGCAAGGGCATCAGCAAACAAAATATCCCTAAAGTTTTTAAACCCGGATTCACTACTAAAAAAAGAGGTTGGGGCTTGGGGCTTTCGCTCGCCAAAAGAATTATTGAAAAATACCACCGTGGTGAGTTGTATATAAAATCATCCGAATTGGGAAAGGGAACGACCTTTAGAATCGCTTTGAATTGCTGAGTTATTTCAGCAAAGGAATAAATAAAGCTTTTTTCTGTTTTACATTTTTCAAATAAAATAAAAAAACCTGCAACAACTTGCAGGTCTTATTTTGTGCGGAAGAGGAGATTCGAACTCCCACGCCCGGTAAAAGGCGCTACCACCTCAAAGTAGTGCGTCTACCAATTTCGCCACCTCCGCTTTTGGAATTGCAAATTTAATAAAACAGTTCAATTAAATTCAATTCATGCTTCAACGTTATCTGATTTTTTTGGAACTATAAGTTTTTGTCTAAATAAACCCATAAAATCGTATGACAGTAAAGAAAATATTACAGGTAAAACCCTAAATGAATTTGCAATAGTTTTATATTTGCACAAATTTTTATAAAAGCAACTTATTTATTAAGAATTTTTAATATAAATTTTTGGTATGTTTCTTGTCTTTTTTTTAATCCCTTGAAAAATTACTCAAGGATTTTAAACGATTATCCGTTGAAAATGATTCTTATTGATTTTAAAATTTGACCCCAAAAAGCCCTTATGCTCGAACGATTTTTTAAAAACAAATATGCACCGCGTTGGATTATCTTCTGTTGCGACCTGGTGCTGATCACCGCTGCGTTTTTATTTTCGTTTTTGCTAATTAGGCATCTGATGCTGGACCTGCCTGGCATCATTAAATTTCTTCCGGCCGTTTTTATTAACATCGCCGTGTACATGATCTGCGTATTTTTTTTCCCAATTTACAAAGGAATTATCCGGTACTCAGAAACTAATGACATCATCCGCATCATAAAGTTTGCATCACTTCAGTTTGTCTTATGGCTCACTATTTATTCCATTGATACAAATTCTATCGTTACCGGGTTTCTTCCGGTTCCTTTATTAATTATTAATCTGTTCAGTGTTATTTTTATTTTGGTAATGTTCAGATTATTAATCAAAGAAGTGTATTCTAAGGCTTCCCAATCCAAATTGCCGGTAATGGCTAAGGCCATTATTTATGGAGCCGGGGAGATGGGACAGGTCACCAAACAAATATTGGAGCAGGATGCTAAAAATAAAACGATTGTTGCCGGGTATATAGAAGACAGTACCTCCAAAATTGGAAAAAATCTTGGCGGATTGCCTATTTATAACGCCTCCAGCTCTCGGTTGTCAAATCTTTTGAAGCAAAAGCAAATCACTCAATTGTATATTGCTATTGATAAGCTATCCGTAGAAAAGAAAATTGCCATCTCTGATATTTGTTCACCTTTGAACATAAAGATTAATGTGATTCCACACGCCAACGAATGGCGGGGTGGGCTTTTTGAAAAGAAGCAGGTTAAGGAATTAAATATTGAAGACTTGCTCGAGCGCGATGAAATCAGTCTTCCATATGATATGCTGCAGAAGACTTATCAGGATTCAACCATTTTAGTTACCGGGGCCGCCGGATCTATTGGCAGTGAAATTTGCCGGCAGCTTTCTAAATTTACTTTCAAAAAGCTGGTATTGCTGGATCAGTCGGAATCCGGTTTATTCGATCTTGAATTTGAGTTGAAAAAGAACAATCAGAAACAACTGCTGCGTGTAGAAGTGGCTTCCATAAGGGATCTGGCGAAGTTAAAAAAGGTTTTTTCTTTGCATAATCCTGATTTTGTTTTTCATGCTGCCGCTTATAAGCATGTTCCTCTGATGGAGACTTTTAGCAGCGAAGCAGTTCTTACCAATATTTTCGGTACCAAACGGGTGGCGGATCTTGCCATTGCATACAAGGTGAAAAAATTTGTAATGGTTTCCACAGATAAAGCGGTGAATCCAACCAATGTAATGGGAACCACCAAACGTATATCTGAAATATACATTCAGTCTTTAAGTGATCGTAAGGATTCTGAAACGGAATTTATTACTACGCGTTTTGGAAATGTATTGGGCTCAGCCGGAAGTGTGGTTCGCACTTTTGACAAGCAGATAAAAGCGGGCGGACCAATAACCATTACACATCCGGACATTACCAGGTATTTTATGACCATTCCGGAAGCGTCAAAACTGGTTTTAGAAGCTGGGAAAATTGGTGAATCAGGTGACATTTTGTTGTTTGATATGGGTAAACCGGTAAAGATTCTTGACCTGGCAAAAAGAATGATTCAGCTAGCAGGCTTAAAGCCGGCGGATATTGCGATCGTTCAAACAGGATTGAGGCCGGGAGAAAAAATGTATGAAGAACTGTTTAAAGATTCGGAAGAATTTGCCGAAACGTATCATCCAAGAATTTTAAGAGCAAAAAAATCAGCTAATTTCAATAGTGAGTTTAATTCATTGATGATTGAATTGCAGGAGGCTGCGCAAAATCACAATAATGAAATCATTCCTTTCATACTTCGCAAAATGGTTCCCGAATTTAATTCCACAGGTGTCCTTAATAAGACTGTAGATTTGGCTACAAAAACGGTTTAGTTTCTGACGAAACCGGTTTTTCACAATTATTTCTTTATTTACTGAAACAAAGTTTTCCCTATTCCTTTTTAAAAGCTTTAAGTCCGTTTTAATCAAACCTGGTTTTGACCAAGAATAGAATTTATTAAAATTCCGTTGCTCACCTCTTGTGGTATTGTTTTTGTCCTTTATTTGATAAAAGCTTCTCTTATGAAATTTTTATCGGTAACTGTTTCCTTATTACTGGTTTTTTTTGGTGCTTCTGCCCAGGATTTACATTTGAATCTATTTGCTGGCATGTCCAATTATCAAGGTGATTTACAAAGAAAAGTAATTACGTTTAATCAGGCACATTTAGTTGTTGGGGCCGGGCTTTCGTATGATCTCAGTGATCATTTTTCTATACGCGGCGCAGTTACGTTTGGAAAGATTTCAGGGGCCGATAAGTATACTGATAATAAAGCGAGAAACCTGAGTTTTGCGTCCGCAATTTCTGAGGGTCAGCTTGGGTTAGAATATTACATTACGCCCCTTGGCACTCATTCACTTGCTCCTTATTTATTTGCAAGTGTTGCTGTTTTTCATTTCAATCCGTATACATTTGATACAAGCGGTAAAAAATATTATTTAAAAGACATGAGTACAGAAGGTGAGGGATTTATAGCGGGGAAAAAGGAATACAAACTTACTCAATTTGGAATACCGTTTGGTGCCGGGGTTAAATTATCTTTAAGCGATAATGTGGATGTCGGCATCGAAATGGGTTTCAGAAAAACATTTACAGATTACCTGGATGATGTAAGCACAACCTATGTCGATCCGAATCTATTATTATTAAACCGGGGAGCAAAAGCAGTAGAGTTGGCCTATCGAGGAGGTGAATTAAAAAATGGAGATCCACAATATCCGCCAGCAGGAACACAACGCGGTGCATCAGCACAAAAAGATTGGTATTATTTCACAGGACTTACCCTTTCCTTCAGACTTGGCAACGAGGGAATGGGCGGTAAGCGTTCAGGAGAATATGGCTGCCCGTCAAACGTCAGGTAAAAGAAGATTTTTGCCTTTTCTTAGTTTCACATTCCGCGCCATCCTCTTAAAAAATCTTCAACATTCATTTTCTTTTTTCCTTCCAGTTGGATTTCTTTTAATTTGATGAATCCATCATTTGCTGCGAATTTCAAAAAGCTTTTATGATCCGTTGAGAATTCTCCAGGTTCATCCAATTGCTTAGATTTTTCTTTTTCTGCGGTAAAAATTTTCAATTTTTGACCCTTCAAAAATGTAAATGCTGAAGGATATGGTGATAATCCGCGAATGAGATTATAAATGTCATCTACATTATTATTCCAGTTTATTTCACAAGTCTCTGTAAAAATTTTGGGAGCAGATCGTAGGGTTGAAGGGTCGGTGTGTGAAGTCGAAGGTTGAGGAATTTCCTTCAGTGTTCCTTTTTCCAATTGTTGTATTGTTTTTACAAGCAATTCAGCACCAATATTCATCATTCTGTCGTGCAGGACTCCTGCGCTTTCCTGTTCAGAAACAGGTATTTTTTGTTGCAATAAAATATTTCCGGTATCTATTTGTTGCTGCAATTTGAAAGTAGTTACACCAGTTTCTTTTTCTCCGTTGATGATTGCCCAATTTATTGGCGCTGCGCCACGATATTCAGGCAATAAAGATGCATGAAGATTCACCGTTCCCATTGGCGGCATACTCCAGACTATTTCCGGTAACATCCGAAAAGCAACAACCACCTGCAGGTCGGCTTTTAATGATTTTAATTCTTCAATAAAATCAGGAGATTTTAATTTTTCCGGCTGCAGGATTTTTAAATTTTTTTCTAATGCATATTTTTTTACCGCACTTTGCGTAAGTTGCATTCCACGTCCTGCCGGCTTATCCCGCGCCGTTACCACTCCCGCTATTTCATAACCCGCTTCATAAATTTTATTTAATGAAGGAACTGCAAATTCAGGTGTCCCCATAAAAATAATTCTCAAACTCATCGTTGTTAAATCTGTTGAACTAAAAGGTTGAAGTGGTACATTCGCTGGCAAATCTGGAGAATAGCCAAATCATCTCATAAATATTTATTCAAAATCTTTATACAATAAATATTTCTTCCTGATTTTTTTGTAGTTACTCAAAGCCGGCTCCCAGCTGGCGCGAATGTCTTTTTCTGAAACACCATGTTTAATTTGTTGCCACAACTCATTATTTCCTGCAAGTTTATCAAAGAAAGAATGTTCCATGTTTCCCGATTTTGGAACTATAAAAAAACTGTCTTTATGAGGGAATAAGCGATATGCTTCTATGAGCCATTTTAATTGTACTTTTTTGTTTACTTTTTGCAAAACCTGCTGAGGCGTTCCTGATAAGTTCCATCCATAACAAACCTGCCCATAGTGCTTGCTGCTTTTTGCTCCTTCCGTTGGGTGCGGCGTAAAAGAATACAAATTTTTTGGCAAAGATGGCGCTCCAAAAACCTGGAAAGGTTTATCTGTCCCGCGGCCTTCGCTGAGCGTGGTTCCTTCAAAAAAACAAGTGGAAGGATACAAATAAACTGATTGAATATCGGGCAAATTTGGCGAAGGCTTCACTGGTAAAATATAATGGCTGTTGTGGTCGTAATTCAGATTTTTTATTACCAGCAAATGGAAGGGACTATCGACAGTTTTTTTAGCATGTTGATAATAAGCATACTTTTTATTGGCAGAATCGCTTAGCCATTTTTCGCCAGCCATCATCATAGAATATTCTCCGAGAGTCAGTCCATATACAATTGGAATTGGCTGCATTCCGACAAAGCTTTTATACTTCAAGTCCAAAACAGGACCATCTACATAAAAGCCATTTGGATTTGGACGGTCAAGGATGATTAATGGAATGGAATTTTCCAGCGCTGCTTCTATATATCGCTGCAGAGAAGAAATAAACGTATAGAACCTGACACCCACATCCTGAATATCAAAGACCATCACGTCCACACCTTTCAAATCTTCGGCTGTTGCTTTATTATGTTGCCCATAAAGACTGATGACCTCAATTCCGGTTTCTTTGTCAATCGCATTTCCAACTTTTTCGCCCGCATCCGCTGTGCCACGAAATCCATGTTCAGGCCCAAAGATCTTCACCACTTTTATTCCTCTTTTCAATAAACTATCCAGGAGCAGTGAATTGCCAACGGTAGAGGTTTGATTTGCAAAAAGAGCAACATTTTTTCCTTTCAACAAAGGGAGATATTGATCCATTCTTTCAGCGCCCGGTATGATTCTTTTTTGACTGAATCCTATGAAACTGATGGTAAGCAGGAAAAAAACAAAAGTGATTTTTCTATTCATTTAATTGATTTTGTAAGCTTTTATAAAAGTGTGGGTGTAAAATAACAGAAATTGCGTGTGAAATCCGCTTAATTACACTAAAAAATATTTTTGGTACATTTAATGTAATAACCAACCTTGCAGCAATGAAAAGATCAATTAGCAGAGAAGGTATTGATATTTTTTTATTATTTAAATCAAAAAATCATGAGCAAAGCAAAAAAAGGCGACAATGTAAAAGTGCATTACAAAGGAACACTGACCAACGGTGAGCAATTTGACTCAAGTGAAGGCAGAGAACCGCTTGCTTTTACCGTGGGCGCCGGCCAAATGATTAAAGGATTTGATGAGGCTATTCCCGGAATGGAAGTAGGGGAAAAGAAAACGATCAATATTGCTCCTGAAAATGCTTACGGGGAGAAAAATGCCGATGCGATCATTGAATTTCCCAAATCCAATATTCCGGAGGATATGAAACTGGAACCAGGAATGAAATTGCAATTGCAAAACCAGGCAGGACAACCAATTCCTGTAGTAGTTACAGAAATAAAGGATGACGTTGTCGTATTGGACGCCAACCACGAACTGGCGGGAAAAGAACTGGTATTTGATATTGAACTGGTGGAAATTTCCTAATTAGAAATCGTCGTTTACTTACCAGATTTTTATTTTCGGCTACTGAAATTGCTGACATTCGTTTGTTTATTGTAAAATTTATTTTATTCGTTTTCCTCATACAACTTAAATGGCAAAATTTTTGTCTGGTTAATCGATTTAATGCCAATAAATGCAACGGAGGATGCGTTATGCCTTAATGAAACCGGTCTCTTTTTATATTTATCTATATTTTTAAATTATTTTATCATTGTAAATCAAAAAGTTTATGAAAACTAAAAATTACCTCTTACTATTTATTACTGTTTTGGCATTTAACGCCTGCAAAAAGGACCCCGCTACCAAGCCGGTGAAATTTACTACCACAAAATACGATAATCTTGGAACGTTTGATCCTTCCGGAACGCCTCAAAATATGACGAAAGATACTATTCCTCCTGCTTTGCTTTCTTTTATTCAAACAAATCTTCC
>JAICYZ010000067.1 GCA_025933935.1 Chitinophagaceae bacterium | reverse complement strand
TTTGGTGCGCTTCCTGCAGGACGCGACTTATCGTTCGGAAGCGGAATAAATTCATGATTATCCGCCGGTGGCAATTTGATACGGCCTTGCTTCCAATCTTCTTTTGCCTGTTCAATCCGCTCTCGGCTGGAAGAAACAAAATTCCACCAGATAAATCTTTCTCCAAGTGGCTCTCCACCTAAAAGCATCAGTGTACTATTTTCTTTTGCCCGTATAGCCGGCTCTTCGTTTTTATTAAACACCAGCATCTGACCGGCATGATAATTATTTCCAGAAACTTCCACGCTTCCTTTTGCAATATAAAATCCCCTTTCAGTATGCTCTTTTGGAAGGGCAAAGGAAGCGCCGCTTTGGAGTACCGCATGCAGGTAGAATAAAGGCGAGTTTATTTTTACCCCATTATTTAATCCGTAAGCGTTGCCGGCGATCAGGCGCATCCATATTCCTTTGTCGGTATATACCCGCAGTTGATCGTGCGCGTAATTATTAAAAGATGGATAATCTTCTTCATCTTTTTCAGGAAGCGCTACCCATGTTTGTATCATTTCCAGTTCCCCTCCTGCCAGTGCCGCCGGATCTTCAAATCTTTCAGAATGAGAAATGCCGCTGCCGGCTGTCATCCAGTTTACTTCTCCCGGCCGGATTATTTGCTCCACACCAAGGCTGTCGCGATGAGTAACCTGGCCACCAAAAAGATAACTGATGGTTGAAAGGCCGATGTGCGGATGAGGCAACACATCCAAAGAAGATAATGAAGAAGGCGTTTGCAAAACAGGGCCGGCATGATCCATAAAAATAAACGGGCCAACCATCCGTCGCAGGCGGAAAGGAAGAATGCGCTTAACTTTCATCGATTTACTTATGGCAGCCTGTCTCGCTTCTATTACGATTTCGGGCATGAGCTATGATTTATATTCGTTGCCGAAGATAAGATTTCAATGAGTGAATATTTCAGCAATATTTGCTGTCACCATACCTGGAAGATTTCCCTGGAACCGGTCAGATACATGTCGTGATATCCTTTCATTTTTTCTTTCATCTTTTTCATTTCGTCGCTATCCTGCATGTACTTTTGAAAGTTTTGTTCATAAGCAGTAAGGCTGTCATATTTTGTTACCATTACTACCCTGTTAAATTCACCGGTCATGTCGGTCATGATGTTTACCAGTTCTTCATCATCACCCATAACTTCTTTAAATAGTTTGGCCAGCTTTGATGCTTGTCCGGGCTTGCAAATAAAAATGTCGTGAACGATAATCATAAATGGAAATTTAAAAATTAAGGAAAAAAGTAATTTACTAAATTAGCGAAGATTTAAATTCACTTAAATATTTTTTCTGTAAAATAAAACAGACAAAAATTAGTGTATTCTTTCCAAATAAGAATCAACAATATTTGTTGCTTTATTGATCACATTCAATAAAGCATTTCACCTTTAATTCAATAAAATGATATTTCTGACTCAATTGGTTTACGTAAAAGAAGGGCAGGAAAGCCTGTTCAATAAATTTGAGGAGATTGCAATTCCGGCAATCACCAAATACAATGGACGCCTTTTATTTCGGATAAGGCCTTCGGATAATAATTTCATTGAACACCATATTGAAAAGCCTTACGAAATTCATTTAGTTGAATTTGAAACAGAACAGGATTTTCGAAATTATAGTAATGATGAAGAGCGAACGAGATTTTTATATTTAAAAGAACAGTCGGTAAAGTCAGCTTTGATGATAAAAGGCGCAATGCTATAACACTCTGGTCCTTGCGTTTTTATTATTGCCATTACCTCAATCATTTTATCAAAAGTGTTCACCTTCGAGAGCAACGGAAGCAGCACGATACATTCAATCATTTGAGAGAATAGAATCAGCAATTTGTTCAAGAAGCGCTTTATTGTCATGCACAAAAGATAAACCCGCCTGGTAAAGATTGTTTACATTTTCTTTGGTGGCAATGTCCATTTCCGAACAAGCTTCTTTGAGATCCGGTTCCAGCCTGTGGTAATTTTTTTGATCTTCAGGATCAAGGGTGAGATACATTTGCGTCAACTGGTAAGCAACGGTTTCAGAATTGCCCGACATTAAAATATCAATCACGGGTTCAAGCCATTTTAATTCTCCCGCATTTTTAAAATCATCATACTTGTATCTTTTTTTAACTGATCCGGTTCCCATCGAAACAATGATCATATCCGCAGCAGAAGGCTTATCTTTCTTTCCGGGATCATTAAAGAATTTTGAAAAGTCAAGGCTCCGCGCTTCCGCATAAGCGCACAAAGCAGGATTATTGGCAAACATACCACCATCTACGAGTGCAAACATTTGTCCGTTTAAAGATTCAATATGTGCAGGCGAAAAATAAGTAGGCGCCGCTGAAGTAGCGCGTGCCACATCTCTTACGTAAAAATTATAAATACTATCGGTACGTGCATCGGCGCTGGTAAAAAAAACGGCCCTGCGTTCAGTAATATCATAAGACGTGATCAGGCTCGGCTTGATGAGTTTATCCAGTGTCACATCTCCGAAATAAGTGGTAAGTAAGTGATAAAGCGGATCGTCAGAATACTTTGCATGAACCATTCCCGCAACGTTTGTCAGCCTGTCACCTAAGCTCCTGTCGAAAATGGTGTGCCCGTTTTTTATGTATAGATCCACGGCATCCTGTGCTGAATATTTGGCCTTGCCTTCCTCATCAGGCATCAGATAAATGCAGGATAAAATGCCGCCCGTACTTGTACCGGCGATCATATCGAAATAGTCACCGAGTTTGCGGGTGGTATTGCTTTTTCGTTGCAAAATGGTTTCTAATTGCGCCAATATAGTACCGGGAATAATCCCACGGATTCCACCTCCATCAACTGATAAAATTTTAATCTTTTTCATGTTGCCGGTTTTTAATATATAAACTTAAATCCTTTTATTTATTTTCCGAAAATATTTTTTTGTTGTTGGAGAAAATAAAATCAGCGTACAAAGAATGAATATTCAATGTTCAATAATCAATCTTCAATGTTCAACGGTGTCTTTTAACAAGAGTCAGTAAACAAACAAAAAACAGCTTTTTTGTTTTTACCTTTATTCCCCATTGCTTCATCTGCAGATCGCAATAACTTGTTTTTTCTAACAAAAATAAATATATGGCAAACGAAACCAAATACCCGTTTTTTGCTCCGCAACTCTTTATTAATAACGGCGTAACAGACATTTCTTTTTACAAAAATGCCTTTGGAGCAGTAGAACACTTCCGCTTAAACAATGATGATGGCAGCGTTCATGTAGCTGAGCTTTCAATCAATGGCGCTCTGTTTCATCTTCACGAAATAACTGCAAATCCACATTTTTTTTCTCCTGAAAAAAACAACGGCTGCACAACACTTATCGGGTTGTTTGTTGAAGATGTACAAGAAGTAATGACGGGTGCAATCAACGCAGGAGCAACACAAATCAGCCCTTCAAAAGATTATGAATATGGCTACCGGCAGGGAGAAATTAAAGATCCGTTTGGCCATCATTGGCTGATAGAGAAAAAAATTTCGTGAGGAAAATGCTATCTGATTACGCCTGCCGCTTGTGTCTCGATGAACCGCTTAACTTCTATTTATGAAAATCGTTTTTCTTTTAATCACTGTTTCAATCATTTCAATTACTGCCTTCGGGCAGGCAACTTTATTTATGAATAATACAAAGAAGGTCGATTCTTTGCTGAAGTCAGTCTATGCAGTTGATTTGCCCGGCGCTTCCATCGGCATTGTGCATGACGGAAAAGTAATTTTTAAAGAGAGTTACGGAGTCAGGGAAATGAATTCGAAGGAAAAAATTTCTTCAGCCACTAATTTCAATATTGCTTCTCTTACCAAACAATTTACTGCAATGGCTATTTTGCAACTGGCAGAAAAAAATGAACTGTCATTGAGTGATAAACTAAGCCGTTTTTTTCCGGAAATGAATCCGAAACTTGCAGATGCGGTTACGGTAAAGCAATTGCTCACGCACAGCTCCGGCATTCCGGACCATTATGATTACGTCGATACAAAAAACATGCAACATGCCCATGACATCCATGTTTTAAATGCAATAAAAAATGCGGATTCCACTTATTTCATTCCTGGTTCGCGATTTCGATACAGTAATACAGCATTTTGTTTATTGGCACTCATTATTGAAAAAACAAGCGGCTTACCATATAACAGCTATCTTCAAAAAAATATTTTTCTTCCCGCCGGAATGAAACATTCGACTGTTTGGAACGAAAACGCATTGATCTTTCAACCGGCGTCTGGATATCAATTTGATAAGACAGAAAATAAATTCAAAAAATCCCAGGGTGAAGAAAATATTTTCTTTTCTACAGAAGGCGATGGAGGCATTTATACTTCCATAGACGATTATTTGCAATGGTTTAATGCTTTACAATCCGGTAAAGTTTTTTCTAAAAAAATCGCTGACGAAGCGGGATCGATAGAATTTTCTATTGACGAAAATAAAAAGCTGGGATACGGTTATGGATGGTTTATTGACAATAATGACGCATCGCGAAAAGTGTATCACAGCGGTTCCAATGGCGGTTTCCGAAGTTTTAGTTTTACGATTCCGGCGCAAAATATGCTGATTGTAATTTTTTCAAATCGTGATGATATTGATTTGGAAGCGCTGGTTTTAAAAATAACTCATCTTCTCATGCCGTTAGATAAGCCGTTTACGAAAATTGAAAAATTGACGTCGTAAAATAAGCTGGTTAAATCCGAAATTACCGTTATTTATTTCTTTACTGAATGGAGAAAATCTCAAAAGTATTTTCTTACAATTGCAGCAAAAAGTAAATCTTTGTGAACACGTAAACATTTTCAATTATGCAAGACATCATTAAAAAATTAAAGTTCAGGGACAAGGCAATTGTGCTGAACGCGCCGGCTGAGATTGAAAAAGAATTAGTAACAAACGGTTTTAATACTGCTTTTGACAAAGCCAAAAGCGCCAATACCCTCGTTTTTATCAACAACAATAAAGAGTTTGTCCATTTTCTCAATACACAGTTGAAGAAGATTGAACCCGACAGCGTTTTATGGTTTGCCTATCCAAAAGGAACTTCAAAGATTAAAACGGACATTAATAGAGATACGATCCGCACCACAGGTGAAGAATTTGGTATCACAACCGTAACAGCGATTTCAATTAATGACACGTGGAGCGCTTTACGCTTCAGGCCCATTGAGATGGTTGGAAAGTAACAAGTTCAAGGTTGAAAGTTCAAGGTTCAAAGTGGAACGTTAAATGAAAAGACAGGAAAATATACCGTAGGTTTCTGCATTTGGTATTACCTGCTTGCGGGATCATTAACCATTCCCAAAAATAAAACAGCTCCCGTTTGCTTTTCTATTATTGCATAGAGAAATGGATGATCTAACTTAAAAACCGGCGGAGCAGCCGGCAAATTTGTATATTCCATTCCAATTACTGTAACAGCCGCAGCTTCCGTTCCTTCTTCATTAACTTTAATATACGCTTTATGAATCGCCTTTGAAATATAAACACTGATTTGTGAACGATCGTATATTTTGGAGAAATCAGCAGCGCCACTAAATGCGATTCCCATTCCCAACATGGATAACTCTGGTCTCATATCGTTTAATTCATAAGCATACTCCCATTTCGGCATCTGCAAATTAACACTGGCACTATCCATTTTATTCAGTGCCTCAGACAATCTGTTTTGATCAATTGCCAAAGCAAATGTTTTTAAAGATTCGTGATGATTGAAGGGAGTCAAAAGGTACATGCTGTAAGCTTTCCCTCCTCCATACGGAAGTTCCAAGATTGTATAAGCAGAGTCAGTAAACATTTTCGTCCTGATTGTTTGTTTCATAAACGGAACAGCTTTTTGAGTTCCGTCCTGCAGATAAAATGCGTCATTTGTGGTATTAGAGCCGTTGAAGGCGTATTTCCACCTACCATTAAAGTAGATAGCATTTATAAGAAACATGAGATCGGCGGGAGAAATACTTTGTAACACGGTTGATATTTTACCGTTTGTTTTTTCCGAAACCCAATTGTTTATAGTGTTTACAGCGTTGGGGTCATCAAAATTCAAACCACTAACGGTAGCCTGGTAGTCATTCCGGATCAAATTTAAAAAAGAAGTGAAAGGCTGATAGCTGTTTTTCCTGTACCAGATAGAATTTGCAATATCCAACCGAACCTTGTTATCCTCACCAGGTAAAGAAGAAATAAGCGTATTACAAACTGCGTTTAAACTATTGATATCAATACCTTTCAGTTGCAATACTTTTTCAATTGAATCTTTGGTAGCATGATCAGCTCCGTTATAAACCATGGATAAAGCAAGATAAATGCTTAAAGGAGAAATGATTTTGTTGCCGGGATCAGCCTCGTTTTTTAACATTGAGTGGAAAAATTCAAATGCAAACGCATTACTTGCATTGATGACAGAAGCGCCGTTGGGAGGCAACACAATGATCTGCGTTTTCTGATCGGGGATCGTGTTTGTTTTGGCACAGGAGGCCAATAGCAAAATCAGAAACGGGTAAAGAAGCAGGGAGCAGTTTATTTTCATAAAAAACATTTTATAACCACATTGACTCCCTGCTATGCCAAAACGTTGCACGAAAAGAAATCTCAAATTAAAAGAGCTATTGAGTAAAGAAACAAATATCTGGAATTTGTATTTTTATTATAAACCAATTATCACCAGCCAAAATAGTTCTTCGCGTTATTGAAACAGATATCCTGAATGATCTTTCCTGTCCATTTAATATCGTTTGGTAATTCGCCATTTTCAATTTCTTCTCCAAAAAGATTGCATAATAACCTGCGGAAATATTCATGCCGTGGATAAGAAAGAAACGAGCGCGAATCAGTAAGCATGCCCACAAATCGGCTGAGCAAACCCATATTGGACAAGGCATTGATTTGTTTGGTCATTCCATCTTTCTGATCTAAAAACCACCAGGCAGAGCCAAATTGAATTTTTCCCGGAACGGATCCATCATTAAAATTGCCCGCCATTGTAGCCACCACTTCATTATCTCCGGGATTCAAATTGTAGATGATCGTTTTCGTTAGTTTATCTTCTGAATCGAGCCTGCCTAAAAATTTTGCCATCGATTTTCCCTGTGGAAAATCACCAATAGAATCCCAGCCGGTATCGGGACCTGAAAGTTTTAATTTGCGAAGATTATTATTCCTGAAAGCCCCGATGTGATATTGCTGAATCCATCCTTTCTCCCAATCCCAAATTGCAAAAGTATAAAGCATGGCAGATTTGAATTTCAAATTCTCTTCCTCTGAAAGCTCACTGCCAGAGCGGATCTTATTAAAAATGGAATCGATCTCATCGTTTGTATAACTTTCTGCAAAAATATATTCGACGCCATGATCTGAAACGGAACAACCGATGGTTGCAAAAAAATCATGACGTTGCTTTAACGCATCTAAATACGATTGAAACGAGGTTACTGAAGCGCCACCTACCGTTTCTAATTTTTTTACATAATTATTGAAAGTAGCGGCATCATCTACATTCATCGCTTTATCAGGACGAAAGGCCGGAAGAACTTTTATTTCGAATCCATCATCTTTTATTTTTTGATGATACTCTAATAAATCTGTCGGATCATCGGTTGTGCAAACAACTTTTACATTCATTTTGCGAAGCAGGTTCCTCACAGAATATTCTTTGGTTTGCAATTTTTTCGTGCATTCGTCATAAATTCTTTTTGCACTTTCAGGATTTAAGATTTCGTGTACATCAAAATATCTTTGAAGTTCGAGATGCGTCCAGTGGTACAATGGATTTCGCAAAGTATAGGGAACCGTTTCAGCCCATTTTTCAAATTTTTTATAATCACTCTTATCTCCGGTACAATAGCTCTCATCTACGCCATTGGTACGCATTGCACGCCATTTATAATGATCGCCGTATAACCAGATTTGTGTGAGATTTTCGAAATTAATATCATTCGCAATTTGCTCAACGGGAAGGTGACAATGATAATCTATGATCGGCATTTCCGCTGCAAAATCATGGTATAATTTTTCTGCTGTTTGTGTTTCAAGTAAAAAATTTTTGTCTAAGAAAGGTTTCATATTTTTCGGTAAGTTATTATTATTTGATTGTTCCAACCTCCAACTTCGAACCTTCAACTTTGAACCCTGAACTTTCAACCATTAAAGGCTTACTCCCCTTTTCCACGGAATAAAGTCATTTTGTTTATGCCTGACTGCGGCTACTTCTGTTTCTCCGCTGGCAACTTTTATAACATATTCTAAAATGCGCTCTCCGGCCTGCTCAATCGTTTCCTCTCCTTCTATAATGGTGCCGGTATTGATGTCAATAATATCAGGCATTTTCTTATATAAAGCCGTATTGGTAGAAAGTTTTATTACTGGTGCTATTGGATTGCCGGTTGGCGTTCCAAGACCTGTTGTAAACAATACAATGTTAGCGCCGGAACCCACTTCAGCAGTGGTGCTTTCTACATCATTGCCTGGTGTGCAAAGTAAGTTCAATCCGGGTTTGGTAACCATTTGAGGATAATCCAACACGTCTGTAACCGGCGATGTGCCGCCTTTTTTTGCAGCGCCTGCCGATTTAATTGCATCAGTGATCAATCCGTCTTTTATATTTCCGGGAGAAGGATTCATATCAAAACCGGAACCAACGGCTTTGGCTTTGTCATTGTAAGATTTCATTAATTCACCAAACCGGATAGCGGTCTCTTTTGTAACAGCACGGTCGCTTAAATTTTGTTCGACGCCGCACAGTTCGGGAAATTCGGAAAGTATCACAGAACCGCCCAGAGCTACCAATAGATCAGAGGTATAACCGATGGCAGGATTTGCAGAAATACCACTGAAACCGTCGCTGCCACCGCATTCAAGACCGATACAAAGCTTACTTAACGGTGCCGGTTTTCTTTCAATTTTATTCGCCTCTACCAATCCTGCGAATGTTTGTTTGATCGCTTTTGAAATTAAATCTGAGCCTCTTCCGATTTGTTGTTGTTCTAAAATGTATAGTGGCTTGGAAAAGTTTTTATCACGCTTTTTTATTTCTTCCTGTAAAATCCCCACCTGTGCATTTTGACAACCGAGGCTCAGAACCGTTGCTCCTGCTACATTTGAATGAGTGATATATCCGGCAAGCAAGCCACACAACGTTTGTGCGTCATCTCTAGTTCCGCCACATCCGCCTTCATGCGATAAAAATTTAATGCCGTCCACATTGGGAAAAACCCTTTGCTTTTTAATTTCTTCTGTCTGAACAGAAGTGTCGGCACTTAAAATTTCATCTATATTCTTGCCTTCTTTATAAAGATCGACAAGTTTGGAAACTTCCACTTTTTTGTTTTGATTTCTCCCATAACCCAATTCATTTACCAAAGCTTCACGCAGCACTTCAATGTTTCTGTTCTCACAAAAAACCAGTGGAATTACCAGCCAATAATTGGCAGTCCCCACTTTTCCATCGGCACGATGAAAACCGGTAAAAGTCCGGTTGGCAAATTTAGAAACGTCTGGTTTGGGCCATTCGAGTTTCCTCTCTCCCACTTCAAAGCCGCTGGCAGCATGCTTTACGTTAGACGTAGTAATTCTTCCACCTTTGGGAATAAACGTTTGTGCTTTACCAACCAATACACCATACATCAATAATTCGTCGCCTGGCTGCATATCGTTCATCACAAATTTATGCTTTGCCGGAATGCGGTCAATTAACGTGTATTCATCGCCGTTATACTCTACTTTTTCATTTACAGAAAGATCGCTCAAGGCTACCAATACATTATCGTGAGGATGAACTTTTGTTACTTTATGATTCATTGGATATAAATAATTTTTGGGGATGAACTTCTTTCAAAGTTGCTCTCATTCCGTTTGTTATAATAGAATTTAAATTCTGAATTACTGTTTCCTGGAAACCAGTAAGTTGTGTAAGATCATAATTCCATAACGATTCATTTTTTAAAACTTCTTTTACAATTCCACCAATAGACTTTTTATTCCAAAGATGAAAAAACATTTCTGCCTTATCATCTTCTATTAAATATGGCTGCCCATTAAATTCTCCATAAAAATCTTTACCATTTTGTTTCACCGCTTTCATAAAATAAAGGTAAGCAGCAAATCCTAAAGCAAATAATTGAGGAACTGTTTCATTGTTTTTATAATAATTTAATAACAGCGGAGTGCAACGCAGCCGCAGTTTAGAGCTATAATTCAAGGTAATATTTTTCCAGTAATGATTGATGTGTGGATTACGAAAACGGTCCAGTACCTTAGATATAAAAACCTGCTTTACGGCTTCATCTATTTCATATGGAATCGAAGGAGCGATTTCATAATTCATCAGATCAGAAATAAAACCGGAAAGGTTTTCGTCTTCCATCGCATGTTGAACCGTGTCGCAGTTTGAAAGAAATGCAACGCCGCAGGTAAGTGTGTGCGTACCGTTCAACAACCGCAATTTTAATTCACGATGAAGCTCAATATTTGGTTCGATCACTACTCCCGCATCAGCTTCGGCAAATGATAAAATGTTCTTGATTTTTTCATCGCCTTCAATTGCCCATAAAGAATATACTTCGCTTACAATTAATAACTCATCTGTATAACCCAATTCATTTTCAATGGACGCTCTGATTTCTTTATCAGGCATTCCTGTTACTATTCTGTCCACGAGCGAATTACAGAAGTAATTGCATTTTTCAAGCCATTCGATAAAATCATCTTCCAAAGAATTTAAATGTGCCAGTTCCAAAACAATCGACTCCAGTTTTTTACCGTTCTCCAAAATCAGTTCTGTAGGAACAATGACAAATCCGCTGTCTTCAGTTCCATTAAGAGCGATAAATCTTTCATACAAAAATGCGAGCAATTTTCCCGGGTAGGAATTTGGCGGATAATGCCGGATATCATCATTTTCCAATTGAATACCTACTTCTGTTGTATTTGAAATAATGATCTTAAGGTCCGGGTTATGTGCGCATTCCAAAATTTCGCCCCAATCTTTTTGTGCAATCAGCACACGGCTTATAGAAGAACTGATGATATTTTCTTCAATTTTCTCACCATCAACAATGCCCCTTTCGCATAAAGTATATAGTCCATCCTGCTTATCAAATGCAGCAGCATCGCCTCTTGAGGTTGTTTTTACCACAATAATCCGTCCATTGAAAATGCCCATCCTGTTTGCTTTATCAATAAAATAATCAGGCAATCCACGCAGCAACATTCCTGTTCCGAATTGCAAGACCTTTTCCGGCAAATCAAAAATTTCCTCCTCCGGAACAACCAGATTTTCAGAGGAAATATTTTTTAAAGTATAGCGGGATAATTTCATATTTTTTTATTCAATTTTTATAGTTCTTCGTCATTTTTTCCGATAAGGTAATAAGGTAAATTAGAGATTTTGCGATTCTATTATTAAGGTAATAATGTTATCCTACCATATTTATCTATAAAAGCTATCATTAAAACCTTATTAACCTTAGTAATAATCCCTTTCTAAATCAATCAAACCTTATTACCTTATGTTCTCAAAGAAGCTCCAATTTTATTCTTTCATTCTTTATTTTCACTTGATACTCCACCTGTTTTTAAAAACCCATCCAGCATTGATTTCGTCAGCGGATGGAGAATCTTTTGCCGTTGCCAGATTATTTTTAAACCAATCATAATCGCCTCCGTCGCGATGGCAATTGTAATAGTAAACTCTCCTGCCCCATTTAATCTTATTTGAAGTAGGAACAAGATAAATATCCCGGTCAGCCATATTTTTTGAAAAGTGGCAATCGATCAAATAAAACTGTGCATCCTTATGATAACGGCCCAGGTTAAAATTTTTAAATCCGTCAAAAGAACAATTCTTTAAAACCGTTTTTGAATCTTCATTTTGTGAACCATCATGCCAGATGCTTGCGGGCCCTGTGTTCGCAAAAAATTTACAATTCTCCGCATAGGCCCAACCCCTTGGACAATAAAAATCAACACCACCTTCCATAATACAATCTTTGAAATAAAACATTCCATCCTGTACATTCCACGGACTTACTGTATCACCGGCAAATGATTTAAAATGAACATTTAAGGCTTTTAATCTCGTTGCGTTCATTGTCCGTAGAGCCATTTGGTGGCCGGTTGGTGAAATTGTTTTTTTGTGTGCGATGGTATCGGCTTCACAATTCACAACAACATTTGCTTTGTGATCAAAACCATAGCTGTTCTCAATTGTAAGATTTTTCAACGTGATATCATTGCCATTAATATTCATGGTCGCTACTCCCCAATCATCTGCATGAGAACATCTCCATTCATCCCTGGCAATCGCCTGTGTGATGATTACTTTATCACGGTTTTCGCCTTCGAGAATCACATCATTTTTTGTGATAAAAATTTTCTCATCATAGGTTCCATTTTTAATAAATATAATTTGCGGTTTTGTGGAAGAATCGGCGAGACTGTTAATTGCATGTTGAATAGAAGTGAAATTTCCTTTGCCATTTTTATCGACAATAATTTTTTTAATTCCGTTTTGGCAAAAACTATTATTACATAACATAACAAGCAACAAAAAAGTTGCTGTTGTCAAAATGATATGTTTTAAGAGTTTCATTCTAATTATTCTTTTACAGTAAACAAACAAATAATTCGTTTTTCTACTTAATCATTTTGTTTGCTCAATCGCCCATTTCACAAGATCTTCAGCCGCCTGGTAGTTTTGAAAATCCGGAGGAATTTTTCTTCCATCCGTATATTCATTATAAAACCACGGATCACCTACAGCAAATACGGCTCCTTTACCCACTTTAGCAATAGCAGCGACATTAATACTTCCTTCTTTAAGAACCGTATTTGCAGGTGGCTTTACAGACAGCGAAGAATATTCTTTGATATAAACTTTGCTTATATTTTTAAAGATCTTATTGCCTGGATCAACATCTATTTTTGCCATTTCAAAATTCCTACCGCTTTCTTTGTTGATGCAATCGAAATTAAACTGAATACCAAATCTTGCTGCGAGCTTGTTAAAATGGGGAAATTCAACATTGGCGGAATCATTGCTAAACAATAACAACACTCCTCCGTTTTTCACCCAGGTATAAATGGAATTAATATCATTCTCATTAATATAATTTGGATGTTCACTTTCTTTTTCATTATCCGGATCAACGATGATGTAAATGGAACTATTCTTCAGATTTTCAAATGTAGGCGCAGTTTTCAAAGAATTTGTCTGCACACCGTATTTATGAAAAATGTTTCCAAACATCGAATAGCCATTGTTATCCTTTTCCTCCCAGATATAATGAAATTGCTCTGGTTTTCCAAAGATGTCCTTTCTGGTTTCATGGTTGAAATAATAATCCAGCGTTACTGTTTTTCCTTTGCCCAAAGAAAGCGTGGGAAGCATTTCCATTTCATCAGAAGCGAGTAAAAATGCACCGACGCCTTTAGGATCATTGGTTACCACTTTTTCATGAATATAATAATCGTAGCTTCCATCGCGGTAAGGTTTTCCACCTAGTCCTGAAACGCTCACGGTTCCTTCTAAATTTGTTTGTCCATCATCATTCGTAATAAACTTTTTTATAATTCCGTCATAACCTTTTTTTGCATCGGGCAAATATGACGAAGGTAAATAACCAAGCCGCACGCCTTTTGCTAAGGCATAAACAAACATGCAGCTTGCTGATGCTTCCGGGTAATTTCCTTTTCTGTTTGGATAGTTTAAAACGTCCCACCACAAACCGGTTTTATGATCCTGAACTTTTGTAACAGCAGCAGCAAAGCGGTTTAGAATATCGATCAGTTCTTTTCTTTGAGGATGATCCTTTGGAAAATATTGAAGCGCGTCTACCAGTCCCATTCCATACCAACCCATTGCACGTCCCCAAAAGTTTTGTGAAAGGCCGGTGGCTTTATTTGCCCACATTTCTTTTTTTGATTCATCATAACCATGATAGAGCAAGCCGGTATTCGCATCTCTCGCATGTTTTTCCATCAAAATAAACTGGTCGGCGATATCATTAAAATCAGAATCTTCATGAAAAGTTTGTGCCCATTCTGCATAAAATGGCTCTGCCATATAAAGCCCATCCAGCCACATTTGATTGGGATATATTTTTTTATGCCAGAATCCGCCATCGCTCAAACGCGGTTGTTGGCGCAATTGTTCACGCAAGGTAGACGCCGCTTTATAATATTTTTGTTTGCCGGTAACTTCAAAAAGTGTCAGTAAAATTCTTCCACATAAAATGTTATCAAGCGTAAAATTTTCAAACTTATAGGTGCGGATATTACCATCGTTGTCCACCAGAAGATCCATGCTTTTTTGCATGTAATCAAAATACTGGCCATCGCCGGTTTGTTGCCAAAGCCCTTCGATTCCTTTTAAGATCACTCCCTGGTCATAAGTCCATTTTGCAGGTTTACCATCAGAATTTGTTAATGAATCTTTCCAGATCGTCATAACGGTTTTCGCCATATCTTTTGCATAACTGTGCTGCTGCTGGGCTTCAGAACCAAATGCCAAGATTGTAAAAAAGAATAAAAGACCTGCTATTTTCATCTTAATATTTTTCAGAGATTCACTTTCTTTTGGATAAATATTTATTCATCTATAAAACAATTGTAACACCATATTCATTAAAATCAATCACATTTCCGGTATTTATTTACGCAAACGATACCGAAAACGTTCTCAATCTGCTGCATCGTTTTAATTTAATTTCTATGAATAAACAAAGAAATAACGGAGTTTTCATTTTGGCAAAGGTTCTACTCTAAACCAATCAAAATCTGCATATCCTGCATCATTCGTTTGCGTTTCACCGGTACAAAATATTCCTGCTTTTGCTCCAATCCATCTCCCTTTTTCTGCCACAAATTTTTCATTAATATTTGTGAAGGTCCTTCCATCAAAACTGTAACTGTATTCACAAACAGCGCCCTTGCTCACTTTAACCCTCAAATAAATGATCCCATCTTTTACTTCTGAAATGACCGTCTCTGATTCTTTATTTCCTTTATCTGCGTTTTTACAAATCCCATAAACCAGGAATATTTTTCCTTTCATATTCTTTAAATAAAGATCTGAATAGCTAAGGCCCATAATGGTTAAGCCGGCCTCTTCGTTTTCTGATTTTTCATTCGGATGAAACTTCATTTTTGTCGTAACCATAAATTCGTCTGCAGGAAATTTTTGCAAAAGAACATTTGGAACATCCCACAGATTATTTGCACTGTCAGGAATTTTTTGAGCGTACAATCTCAATGATCCATTGGGATTATCCTGGTAAAACCAGTTGGGCTGTGCATTTGCCATCCATTGCCATTGCAATCCCAAATGATTGCCATTAAATTCATCACTCTCTTGGGGAGTTTGAATTGGAAAGCTTTTGCCAACATTCGGTTTTTTATAAACCAATACCGGCTCCCCTTTTTTGTCTCCATTTTTATCAATACCAATTACCGGCCAATCATTGATCCACTTCATCGGCTGTAGATGAACGACTCTTCCATAAGCACCTTTATCCTGGAAATGTAAGAACCAATTTTCACCGGTTTGTGTGGTAACCCACGCGCCCTGGTGTGGACCGTTAATTTTGGTAGAACCCTGATCCATTACCACTTTCCGTTCATACGGGCCATATACATTTTTCGAACGCAGCACAACTTGCCAACCGGTTGAAACTCCACCAGCCGGAGCAAATATGTAGTAATATCCATTTCGCTTATAAAATTTCGGACCTTCAATCGTAGGATCGTTTTCATGTCCGTCATAAACAATTTGTCCTTTATCAATCACTTTCGTTCCCTCAGCATTTAATTGTTCTACGGCAATAATACTTTTAATCCCCGCGCGGCTTCCGGCAAAGGCATGAACGAGATA
>JAICYZ010000362.1 GCA_025933935.1 Chitinophagaceae bacterium | reverse complement strand
GTGACCTTTGAAACTTCCTTATTTACTCCAAGTACATTGAAAACTTCTTCAGACCAGAATAATTTATCTGTACGCAGATCTAATTTCCAATAGCCGATTTTGGCAATTTGCTGAGCCGCCAGTAGTTTTTTTTCGTTGCTTCTCAGATGCTGCAGCGCATTTTCTTTTTCACTCACATCAGCAGAAGTATGAATAATATACGCTATTTCGCCCGTTTCCGACAAGACCGGAATATTTTCACATTCATAATATTGTTTCCCCGTTTTACTACCTTGGCTGTATGGAATTTGACACTGATGCACCGGCATTTTATCAGGCATCTTTAAAGAAATTGCTTTTTGCAGCGATTTCTGCAAATCAGAAATCATTTCATTTTCATCGTATAATCTTTTGAAAACTTCAAAAACAGGTTTACCGATAACATCCTTTTCTTTACAGTTACACTGATTTAAAAAAGATGAATTTAATTCGGCAACAGTAAAAAGGGGAGAATCGGTCAATAAGACCAACAGAGGCAATGGAGTGGCTTTAAATACAGAAAGAAACGATTTGGAATTCATCATATGCATCAACTGATAGGTAGCTTGCTAATTTATAAACGTATAAACGCCCTCGTAAATTGTTCATAAATATTTAGAACAGTAACGCTTCAAACTTACGACTCTATCGCTGAAAACCCGTATTACAGCTCGTAAAAGCAACAAAAACTTTTAATGTTATGATAGACACAACACTATTTAGAAGATCATGCGGCTGTCCTCTTCTTTCTCGTCTTTGCTTAACGGCGTATCTGCTGATTTTTTAATGGTAAGATCCTTATCTTTTTTCAAAGGTGAGACATTGGTATCAGACGCTAAATTGTTGCCTTCTGCTGATTTTGGCGGAACAATAGGAACAATATATGTGGCTGAATCAGCTTGCATGGGATCATTTCCCGGATCTAAGGGTTCCTGTGCAAATATCGTTGCAGATAAAAGAGTGAAAGAAATAACAAGCAACGCGCATTTGAGTAGTGCTTTTTTCATAGATTTCGCATTTTTTGATACCAGTGACACCAAAATTGAGAAAATGGCAAACAATAAAATGTAGTTAAAAAAAGAAATTCTTGTAGTAAATTTTCTATAAAAAAACCGACAGCTTAAAGCGGTCGGTTTCTTTGTTTGGAGGTACCAACGGCGCAATTATTTGTGTCGTTAGTTTTTTACACGATCAATCAGAAGACAACCGGTAGTACAGATGGATTTTCTTTGATTGTGTTTCTGATTAACCAGCCGAAACTAAAACGGTATCCTTTATAGATTTGTAGTAAATCCATGAATTCTTTGTAGAAAATAAATGACAGGAACGGTGGGTAATTGCCTGTTCTCAATCCAAACCTGGCTGATATTTCCGGAAAAGCGGATCAGAATACCAGAACCACGTTATAAATTTTTGCCAGGTTGTTTAGTTCAATAAGGTTGTGACAATGTAATTTTTCAAATATCCTCGATTTATGGGTACCGATTGTAGAAGTATGAACATTTAATTTCTCAGATATTTCAGAAACGGAATCGCCATGCAAAAGATGCTGCACAATTTCAAATTCGCGGGCAGATAATTTATCAAAAGGATTTTCTGATTGGTGATTTGCCCGCAGATCCGTTAACAATATTTCATTCAATTCCTCGCTGATATACTTTTTATTGTTTAAACCTAAAGTAATTGCCTTTATGATCTCATCGTTTGAAGCATCTTTTTTTAAATATCCTATCGCACCGATTTTCAAATATCTTTTGGCATAAATTTCTTCCGAGTTCATGCTAAACATGATGATCTTTGTAGCTGGTTTAAGCGCAAGTACCGTTTGTAAAACGCCAAACGAATCGGTATTTGGCATATTTACATCCATTACAACCAAATCGTAATCGTGATTTTTTATCAGTTCAAAAGCAGCATTGCCATCGCTTGCCTCATCGATCCTGCAATGTGCAAAAGATGCCTGGATAAGAAGTTTCAGGCCGGTCCTGATTATCGCATGATCATCCACAAGTAAAAGTTCCGCCATATTAGTAAAGTTTTGCTCAAGGGGTTGCTGATGTAATGTAAAGTAATAAAAATTTCTGAAACTTTGATTTAGACAACGAACGTATTTAAGGCGAAAGAATTGCATTTTTAATCATTGCTCTTTAATTATTTTTGTTGGTTTGTCTTTTTCTGGTGTTTAGCGTAAAAGGCTAGACGAAAGTAGAAACGTAGAAATCCTAAAAAAGCCTGAACAGGCAGTAATAGCTTCCGATAAGTATAGGCGAAAGATACATCATCCCAATCCTTCACCGGTTGGTCGTTCTTACAATTCCACCCGGTGCTCCTGCCGCAATCAAAAGAAAGAATTACCGGTACAAGCATTTCTTTTCTTCTTCTACTTACTGCACGGTTAGCGCATATACTATAGCCATACCCTTCCTATACCTTATCAGTAACCTATCCATATCCTGGCAGCGAAGGATGAATGCTTTATCTATACTGTAGCAGCGAAGGATGAATGCTTTATCTATACATTAGGATGGAAGCTGGAAGGCTTTTGTCTGTACTTATCAGTATAGATAAACTGCTTAAACAGCCTTTCGCAGATGAAAAACGATGATTTACGGACATTTTCATATCCTTGCTTTGATTTCATTAAGTTTTTACTTATTTTAGTAAAAAAACTACTATTATGAAGAAAAGCGGGTCGATATTTAAGATCAGTGGCGCTGTTGGCAAACAGATTGTGTTTAAACAATATAAAAACAGGCAAGTGGTAACGAAGTTTCCGGATATGAGTGGAATTATTCCATCCGCCGGACAGCGAAAATGCCGTAATTTATTTAAAGAAGCGGTTGCATTTGCACAAGCCATCAATAACGATCCTGAAAAGAAAAAAGCCTACAAAGGAAAAACCCGTAAAAATCAAACTGTATTTAATGCGGCTATCAGTGAATATATGAAGATGACGAAGAAAGCGAAGAAATGATCTTGTCTGACAATGGTAAAAACCCGGCCTGTTATAAGCCAAAGCAAGGGAAGGCTTTGAATGTTTCCAACATGCCGGACCTTTGTCTTTTGGCTGATGATCGTGAGCGACTCTAAACGAAATCGACCTGTAAAATATCCGTTTTTCAATATTTTAAAGCGCTCCATACGGCATTTTCTAAAAACAAGAATTGGCATAATTTGTTGATTCGCTATGCTGGAATTTGCAAAATTTTCTGAGTAAGTACAATTGCTTTTGATGGTATCTGATGCGGCAGGAAAAACCGACTTCTTTTTAAATTCGATTGAAAAATGACAAACTGCTCTCATTTAATTTGAAATTTACAATTATCTT
>JAICYZ010000420.1 GCA_025933935.1 Chitinophagaceae bacterium | reverse complement strand
TGCTATGGGGTTGAATTACTTTTAATGCCGTAGATTGAAAGTTGCAGTTTAAATGTTGAATTGTTAGAAAATATAAATTCAAAAACACTACATGGCAAAATCAAAAAAGCCGAAACACATTGCTGTTGCGGGAAATATCGGTGCGGGGAAAACGACTTTGACCGAATTGTTGAGTAAGCATTATAAATGGATCCCGCAATTTGAAGATGTGGATCACAATCCGTATCTCAATGATTTTTATGATGAGATGCCGCGGTGGAGCTTCAATTTGCAAATATATTTTCTGAACAGCCGGCTCAATCAATTGCTGGAAATTCAACGCGGTACCGAAACCGTTATCCAGGACAGAACGATCTATGAAGACGCAAACATTTTTGCCCCAAACCTGCATGATATGGGGCTGATGACGAAAAGGGATTTTACCAATTATTATTCTTTTTTTGAAACTTTAAAATCAATGGTTCAGCCGCCGGATTTACTGATTTATCTGAATGCTTCTGTTCCCACCCTTGTCGCACAAATTCAAAAACGTGGCCGCGAATATGAAGAAAATATCCGCCTGGATTATTTAAAAAAGCTAAATGAATTTTATAATAAGTGGATCAGTAGTTATAAAGAAGGGCCTTTACTGATTGTGGATGCAGATAAAAACAAATTCGCGGAGAATGAAGAAGATCTCGGAATTATTATTAACCAGATTGATGCTCAGCTATATGGATTGTTTTGATCGCAAAAGGACGTGTTGTTTATTTTTCGCGCTTCGATGATTTTGCTTTTTTATTAAAATCAAGGCATATTTGGAGCCAATATTTAAAATCCTTTTCTTTTTCAAAACCGATTGGTTGTACATAGCAGTAACCCTTATATTCTTTTCCTTTCATGATCATTGGTTGGTAACCGGTTTTTTCCGCGACTTCATCGTGCAGGTTCGGATCAAACCGGCACATTAAATTTTCACCACTCACGCTGATGCACATTTTATCGTTCACCATAAATGTAAGTCCGCGAAACATTTTCTTTTCTTCAACTTTTAATTCAGTAAATTCGGAAAGATGCTCCCTGATCCTGTTTGCAAGTGTTGTGTTGAATGCCATAATTTTTATTCTGCTGATATTAATGACATAAATATTCCCTGAACGTTTATAAGATTTCCGTTTTCCTTTTTACGATTTTTTCTTTTCTCAAAAAACTTCCTGTCAAAGCAGCAAAGCCGGCTACCATAGCACCAATAAGAGCGGTAACAAAAATTAATAAATAAGGACTATCGGCCTTAAAAATCAATAACGATACACGATGAGCTAAAATATTTCCATTGCTGGTGCTGATCCATAAACTCATAATTCCCCATAATAAAAACAACGCCACGAACCCTGAAATAAATGATGCAAGATGCGTCTGCGGAATGAGTATGGGAATGATGAAAGCCACAATGGCAATGCTCCACCACGGAAAATATAAGCAGACAAGAAAGCTAAAAAGAATGATGAGGACTGTTGTTGTCAGGAATTTCATGTTTAAGTGAGTTGTTGTGAACGGTGAATTGTAGCTGAATTGTAAGTTGTGAAAGGTGAATGGCCATATCGCCTGGTTAAGAATCCAGTTTGGCCTGGCGACGGTTGGCAGTTTTCACCAACAATCTTTTCCCCTGAATACAGGTTCGTGAAGACACGAACCTTGGAGGATTGCCAGATGTTCTGTGAACAAGAATCAGCATTATATGTTTGTTTACCGGGCATCCGCAATAATTGAATAATTTAATAATTAATTAAAAGTCATGGTCCATTTTACCCTTGCATCCGTTGCGTCAGATGCTTTCATTACCCACAGTTTATAATATTTACCAAGTGCCCAGTCTGTCACAAAGTCGTCATAGAATCTACTTCCCGGGTTTCCACTTTCTCCTCCCGGATATATTCCCCATGCTTCGGTTTCAGGAGTTAATGAAACTATCATGCGCCAACTTGGACCATGTTGTTCTTTTGCGGCATTAATCGTATTTGTGCCGCCGCCAATCGGCAAATGCAATCTGCTGAAAGCATCGATCCGTGCTAAATGCTCCACGCGTGTGTCTTTATATTTTGCCCACTCCAGTGTTCCTGCTTCATCTGCTTTTCTGATCACCGCCGCTGCTTTTTTAAAAGCTTCTGTTACGTCATCAGGCAATGTTTCAATCTTTGCAGTGGTTACATTGTCGAAATATTTGAAGTTCGGATATTTTTCCATGTCATCGAGCAAGGTGCTT
>JAICYZ010000415.1 GCA_025933935.1 Chitinophagaceae bacterium | reverse complement strand
TTTGAAAATATTTCAAACATATTTAAGGAAGAATCCGCAAAGGCTCACGAGCAACGATACAAAGTTGGCGTGATAGACCTGATGCTTTTAAAACGGCAGAAATTAGGGGCTTTTCAAGTTGCGAAAGATGTTGGAGCAGATGGCCTGGAAGTGGATATGGGAGGCCCTGGAAACCGACCAACTTTTGAAAATAAACTTTTAACAGACAGTATCAGGGAACAATTTTTAAATAAAGCAAAAGAACTGGGTCTGCAAATATGTTCGCTTGGTATGACAGGTTATTACGCTCAATCATTTTGTGAAAGACCACAATTCATACAGTCTGTTCAGGATTGTATTAAAACAATGAAACTGATGAATGTAAAAGTGGCTTTTTTACCACTGGGAGTTCAATGTGATTTGGTGAAAAGTCCCGGGCTCACAGATTCGGTTGTAAGCCGTTTAAAAGTTGCCGGTAAACTGGCGCAGGATGCAGGAGTTGTGATAGGAATTGAATCGGCTCTTGATGCTACAGATGAATTAAAATTGTTGCAGGATGTTGGTTCACCGGCCATTAAAAGTTATTTCAATTTTTCAAACGCGATAAAAAACGGCCGCGATCTTGAAAAGGAATTACAGATCCTCGGCAAAGACAATATTATTCAAATCCATTGCACGGATGATGATGGAGTTTGGCTACAAAATGATCCTAAAATTGATATGCACAAAGTAAAAGCAACTTTAGATAAAATGGGCTGGAGCGGATGGCTTGTGGTAGAAAGATCACGAGATGCAAAAGACCCACATAATGTGAAAAAGAATTATGGCGCAAATACGGCGTATGTGAAATCCATTTTTCAAACAGCTAATTGAGATTTTAAAAGATGAAGAGGCAATCTAAATATTTTTTCATCTTTCTTTTCTTTTCATTTTGTATTGTTTTAAAAGCACGCGCCGCAGAAATTTGGGTTTCCGTAAATGGTTCGGATAAAAATGACGGCACAAAAGAAAAACCATTGGCTACTGTTGCGATGGCTTTGCGCAAGGCGCGTGAACTTCGTCGTTTGAATGATCCGTCAATTAAAAGTGGCATTCACATAAAAGTTGAAAAAGGAGTTTACCAATTTTGTGAACCATTGTTTATTCGCCCCGAAGATTCCGGAACCAACACCAGTCCTACGATTATTGAAAATGCAGATAAAGAAAATCCTGTTTTTAGCGGTGGTATAAAAATTATGGGCTGGAAAAAATCAACACGGGTAGTTAAGGGCCTACCTCTGAAATCTCAAAATAAAATCTGGGTTGCGGATGCGCCAACGGTTGCAGGAAATGTTGTAAACTTCCGCCAGCTTTGGATCAATAATGTAAAAGCCATTCGGGCAAAAAGCACGGCAGGAGATAGCATGAATCGCATTCTGTCGTGGGATCATGAAATAGAAAGTTGTGAAATTCCAAAACCTAAGGTTGATGTTTCTAAAGCCAACGGAATGGAAATGTTCATCCAGCAATGGTGGGCGATTGCCATTTTAAGAATAAAGAACATACAGGTTGAAGGAGACAGTGCACGATTGACTTTTTATCAACCAGAAAGCAAGATCGAATCAGAGCATCCTTGGCCCGCTCCGTGGTTATCTACAAACACCGGTAATTCTCCGTTTTATCTAACCAATGCGATTCAGTTTTTAGATGAACCAGGAGAATGGTATCTTGATTTAAAAAATAGAAAAGTGTATTATTGGCCTCGTCAAAATGAAAACTTAAATACCGCAAATATTGTTGCTCCAAATTTGGAAACGTTAGTAAAAGTGGAAGGAACCATTGACCATCCTGTTTCTTATGTTTTCTTCAAAGGAATTTCGTTTATGCATTCGGGTTGGTTGCGTCCTTCTCAATTCGGACATGTGCCTTTGCAAGCTGGCATGTATTTGCTGGATGCATATAAATTGAAAATACCGGGAACGGCGGAAAAGAAAGGATTGGAAAACCAGGCATGGGTTGGCAGGCCGAAAGCAGCTGTGGAAGTGAGTTATGCGAATCATATAAACTTTGAAGGCTGTCGGTTTCAACATCTTGCATCGACAGGATTGGATTATGTAACAGGTACCAATCACGATCTAATTGAAGGAAATCTTTTTAAAGACATTGGAGGCTCAGGAATGTTGTTTGGAACTTTTTCTAATGAAGCTGAAGAAGCGCATTTGCCTTACAATCCAAAAGATGAAAGAGAGATTTGCGCTAACGAACACGTCGTAAATAATCTCGTTACTGACGTGGCCAATGAAGATTGGGGCTGTGTGGGTATTGGAGCAGGTTTCGTAAGGGGAATTAAT
>JAICYZ010000366.1 GCA_025933935.1 Chitinophagaceae bacterium | reverse complement strand
GCAGATGAATATTTGCGTCTCTCCTATCATGGTCTTCGTGCAAAAGACAAAACATTCAATGCAGAAATGAAAACGAATTTTGATGAAAGCATTGGGAAAATAAATATCATTCCGCAGGATATCGGAAGAGTTTTATTGAACATTTTCAACAACGCTTTTTATGCAGTAAACCAACAAAAAACACGAAATCCTGATTCGTATAAACCAACCGTTTCTGTCACTACAATGAAGTGTGATGATAAAGTTCAAATAATTGTAAGAGATAACGGCAATGGCATTCCACAAAATATTGCTGACAAAATCTTTCAACCATTCTTCACCACAAAACCAACAGGAGAAGGAACTGGATTGGGATTATCATTGGCATATGATATTATCAAAGCGCATGGAGGAGAATTGAAAGTGGAAAGTGAGGATGGAGAAGGAAGTGAGTTTGTAATTCAATTACCAATTGTCTGAATCACGGATTATAAAGATTAAAGGATTGCACAGATTGATACCATGACAGAATTAAAATATAAAGACATAACAGAAAAAATTATTGGAGCTTCCTTTGAATTCCACAAGTTTCTGGGTAACGGATTTCAGGAAGTAATCTATCAACGTGCATTGGCATGGGAATTTTCCAAGGCAGGACTTGCTTATGCCAGAGAAATTGAACAGGAGATATTTTATAAAGAACTAAGTGAACCGATTGGAACAAGAAGAGCGGATTTTGTTGTGGAAGGGAAAGTGTTGGTTGAATTGAAAGCAATTATTCTGTTGGAAGATGTTCATCTTGCACAAGTTTTAAATTACCTTAAAGCTTATAAACTGGAAGTTGGTTTGTTGATCAATTTTGGAAGTAAAAGTTTAACTTTTAAAAGACTGGTTCTATGAAAGCTAAATCTGTGCAATCCGTCAATCCGTTTAAATCCGTGATTCAGATGGCTTATGATATTATCAAAGCACGTGGCGGCGAAATAAAAGTGGAGAGTAAAGAAGGTGAGGGAACAACATTTATAATTCTGTTGCCTGTTGATATACAATACAAAAATCATGTTAATCAGTCAATCCTGTAAATCATGGTTCAGACTATTTATGATATCATTAAAGCAGAGGGCGGAGAAATAAAAGCAGAAAGTGAAAACGTTCAAGGAAGCACGTTTGTTATTCATTTATCTTTAGTCAATTAATTTTTCAAATTTAAATTATCAATTATGCCAATTAATCCAAAAACACCTGGAATTCATCACATCAATCTTCGTTGTTCTAACCTTGACGCTGCGAAAAAATTTTACCGTGATGTTCTTGGCTTTCCTATTGCACTTGAAAATGATCAATTGTTTGCTTTTCCTGTGGGCAGCGTGTTTATTGTTTTTAAGAAAGCAGATGACGAAGCAAAATTTAATCCGTTTACAATAGGAACAGATCATGTCGCAATTGCATGTGAAAGTGAAGGAGAACTGAAACGTGTAGCACAGGGCCTGAGTGATGCTAATGTTGAAAACACGGGCGTAAAATTAGATCCTACTTTGCAAAAACAATATGTTGCTTTTAAAGATCCCGATCGCATTCAATGGGAATTTTATATGGTTTAATTTTTTTAAATGGAAGTTGAAAAATACACCACTATTAAACAGCAGGTAGATGAATTAAATGCAAATGCCTGGGATAAACGTGTGAGCGATTCAACGGAAGCGCTTGGTTTAAGTAAATCTGCAATTTCACTTGCCGGAGAAATTAACTATAAACATGGTCTTGCTAACGCACTACGCACATTAGGATTTTCTTACATCCGGATATCAGAACACAAGCTTGCACAGGAATGTTTGAATAAAGCATTATTACTTTTTAATGAATTAAAAGATTTGCGTGGTTTATCAGACGTGTATGAATATTTTGGAATAATTGAAAGGAGTGTTGGTAACTATGAAAACTCATTGCACAATCTTTTTAAAAGTCTTGAGTTAAGACAGGAAACACAATATCGGATAGGCGAATCTTTATCCTTATATCACCTGGGTGTTACTTACAAATACCTTGGCGATTATGAAAAGGCATTGGATTTCTTTTTGAAAAGTCTTTCCGTTGCCGATGAAGTAAAGGATTGGGCTTCCAAATCGTACAGTTTAAACAATATAGGGCTCATTTATTTTGAGAACGATGATTACACAACAGCGCTTGATTATTTTAATCAAAGTTTAATACTGCGTCGTGAAGCCGGCGATAAATGGGGAGAAGCAGGCTGCCTTGATAATATTGGTTTATGCTATTTCAAAACTTCACAATCAAATACAGCAATTGAATATCAAATACAAAGCCTGCAAATTTCCAAATCAATAAACGATAGTAAAGGGGAAGGAAATGTGCTGGCGCATTTGGGTAATATTTACAAACAATTAAATGAATACGATAAGTCTTTAGAGTGTTATAAGCAAAGTCTGGTGATAAGAAGAATGATTAACGACAAAAAAGGAGAAGCTGAAGCAATTGTATTAATATCAGAATTATATACTGAAAATAATAAGTTTTACGACGAAACGCTTTCGCTGTTACATGATGCTTTGCAGATTGGCAATGCTATAAAGTCAAATGATCTGCTGGCTAAAATACATTACGCATTTTATAAAATCATGAAAGAAAAAAACTTACATGCGGACGCTTTGCTTCACCTGGAAACATATTATAAAATCGAAAAAGAAATTCATAAATCTGTTTTAAATCAAAAGATAGTTAACCTTGAAATATCTCATCGTGTTGAAAAGACCCGGCAGGAAACGGAAATGTATAAGCTGCGCAACAAAGAACTTGAAGACCTTAATGGAGAAATAAGAAAACAAAAAAATTATTTGGAAAATGCATTATCTGAACTAAAATCTACGCAAGCGCAACTCATCCAATCAGAAAAAATGGCTTCGCTTGGCGAACTAACGGCTGGCATTGCACATGAGATTCAAAACCCTTTGAACTTTGTGAATAATTTTTCTGATGTCAACCAGGAATTACTGGTTGAGATGAAAGATGAATTGGCAATTGGTAACCAGCAAGAGGCAGTAAGCATTGCAAATGATGTAATCGAAAACGAACAAAAAATAAATCACCATGGAAAACGCGCTGATGCCATTGTAAAAGGAATGCTACAACATTCGCGCAAAAGCGCCGGTCAAAAGGAGGCAACAGATATCAATGCTTTGGCTGATGAATATTTGCGTCTCTCCTATCATGGTCTTCGGGCAAAAGACAAATCT
>JAICYZ010000079.1 GCA_025933935.1 Chitinophagaceae bacterium | reverse complement strand
TTCATCAGGATATCTATGATAGAGAAAATGTTTTCTTCTGAGAGCGAATTAAAGATAACCACATCATCGATCCTGTTCAAGAACTCAGGGCTGAAAGTACGCTTCAATGCTTTTTCAATGACCGCTTTGTTGTTTTCCTCTGCATTTTGAATCCTGGATGCAGTAGTAAAACCGACACCTGCACCAAAATCTTTCAATTGTCTTGCACCGATGTTGGAAGTCATGATGATCATGGTGTTTTTAAAATCGATCTTTCTTCCCAATCCATCAGTAAGGACCCCATCATCCAAAACCTGCAACAAAATATTGTAAATATCAGGGTGCGCTTTTTCAATTTCATCCAACAGAATTACCGAATACGGTTTGCGTCTCACCTTCTCTGTTAATTGGCCGCCTTCTTCATAACCCACATATCCGGGAGGCGCTCCTATCAATCTTGAAACGGTAAATTTCTCCATGTACTCACTCATATCGATGCGGATGAGTGCGTCTTCACTATCAAACATATATCTTGCTAAAGCACGCGCCAGCTCTGTCTTTCCGACACCTGTAGGGCCAAGGAATATAAACGTTCCTATTGGTTTTTTCGGATCTTTCAACCCTACCCTGTTTCTCTGGATGGCCTTTACCACTTTGGAAATTGCTTCATCCTGTCCAACTACCGCGCCTTTCAGGTCATCTCCCATCTTGCGCAGTTTGTCTGTTTCTTCCTGTACCATTCTCTTAACAGGAATGCCGGTCATCATGCTCACAACTTCTGCAATCGCTTCTTCGTTAATTGGATATCTTTTGTTGCGGCTCTCTTCTTCCCAATCTGATTTTGCTTTTTCCAATTCTTCCTGCAAACGTTTTTCGGTATCACGAAGTGAAGCCGCTTCTTCAAAACGCTGGCTTTTTACAACCTTATTTTTTTCGTGTTTGATGTCATCAATCTTTTTCTCCAGTTCGATCACTTCCTGCGGAACATTGATGTTTTTCAAATGCACCCTTGCGCCTACTTCATCCAATACGTCAATGGCTTTATCAGGCAACAGGCGATCGGTCATGTAACGATCACTGAGTTTTACACAGGCGTCAATCGCTTCATCGTCATAAATCACATTGTGATAATCTTCGTATTTGCTTTTGATGTTGTTTAATATTTCGATGGTTTCATCAACGCTGGGTTGTTCTACCATTACCTTTTGAAAACGACGGTCTAACGCGCCATCTTTCTCAATGTACATGCGGTATTCATCCAATGTAGATGCACCAATGCATTGCAATTCTCCACGGGCCAGGGCTGGTTTGAAAATATTGGAAGCATCAAGTGAGCCACTTGCTCCGCCTGCCCCAACAATGGTATGAATTTCATCAATAAACAGAATGACATCGCGGTTTTTTTCGAGTTCGTTCATGATGGCTTTCATCCTTTCTTCAAACTGTCCGCGATACTTGGTACCCGCAACCAAAGCGGCAAGGTCAAGCGAAACAACTCTTTTATCAAACAAAACGCGGCTTACTTTTCTTTGGATAATTCTTAAAGCCAAACCTTCAACGATGGCAGTTTTACCCACACCAGGTTCACCGATTAGTATCGGGTTATTCTTTTTACGGCGGCTGAGAATTTGCGAAACTCTTTCAATTTCTGTTTCACGTCCTACGATCGGATCCAGCGTTCCCATTTCTGCTAGACGGGTAATATCTCTTCCGAAATTATCCAAAACCGGAGTCTTGGTTTTAGTCTGTGCCGCAGTGCTCTTAGTAGGTCTCTGTTGCTGTGAATACGATTTTCTTTCCTCTTCAAATTCTTCACTTTCTTCATCCTGGAAATCAGCTTTCGGGTCTGTTTTTACATAGCCCAATTCACTTTTGAACATATCGTAATCCACGTCAAACTGGTTTAAGATCTGTGTAGCGATATTTTCTTTATTTTTCAAAATAGAAAGCATCAGGTGTTCACTTTCCACCAAAGGGCTTTTGTTTGTTTTCGCTTCCAGAACGGTGATTCTGATTACTTTTTCTGCCTGCTTTGTAAGTGGTAGTGAGTTGATATTCGCTATATTTTTACCTGTTTTATCTTTTACGGCGAGTTCGATCTCCTTTCTTAATTCATACAAATCCACATTCAGCGATTTCAGGATTTTCATCGCCGTGTTTTCGCCATCCCTTATCAGCCCCAAAACGAGATGTTCTGTGCCGATAAAGTCATTTCCCAACCGCAAAGCTTCTTCGCGGCTGTAAGAAATAATTTCTTTTACTTGTGTAGAAAAATTGTTGTCCATTTATAAACAATTTAATTTGAGCGCTTTTAATTTAAAACTGTACAATAATAATAAATAAATTCTATTAATAAACGTTTAAAAGAATCCACAGGTTGTTAAAAAGTCGATAAGGAATAGTGAAAATTTCAAAAATCTGATTTGTAAAAAATTAGTAAGATTGGTGTTCTTATTGATACTTTGCAAACCACTTATTCTAAAAAACTTTTAAAGAGCAAACTTTTCCTTTTTAATATCTTTGAAAAAATCTTGCGTTACTCTTCTAAACTGAAAACATGAAAGTCAAAATTGATACCAAAGAAAAAATGCACGTCATAACGGTAGAAGAAGAGGTTTTACATGCTAATATGACAGAAGAAATTAAAAATGTGATACTGAATGTCTTGTCTGCTCCTGTTAAAAACGCGGTAGTGAATTTAAAAAATGTGAAGCAAATAGATCTTCCTGTGGCAGAAGAATTTGTAGCGGCGCAACAATCTTTTACTGAAGCAGCGCATTCATTGGTATTTTGTAACCTACAACCCGCCGTTTTTGATGTTTTGGATAAAAATGATTTAATAGAAGTAATCAACGTAACTCCGACAGAAAGCGAAGCATCAGACATCGTGCAGATGGAAGAAATAGAAAGAGAACTGCTGTGATTCGAAGTTCAAAGTTTAAAGTTTGCAGTTGTGTAAAAATAACCCCAACAGAAAAATAAAATTTGAGTGATTGCCGTAACCATTTTAGGAAACAATTCTGCCGTACCTTCTCACAACCGGCATCCGAGCGCCCAGTTTCTACAATCCGGCGAACATCATTTTCTAATTGATTGCGGTGAAGGAACGCAAATGCAGATGAACTTGTATAAAATGAAAAAAAGCCGCATCACCCATATTTTCATTTCGCATTTGCACGGCGATCATTATTTTGGTTTGATCGGGTTAATCAACAGCCTCACGTTAAACAATCGTTTAAACGATCTGCACATATATGCTCCTGAAAAATTAAAATCGATTATTCAGATACAAATGGACGTCGCAGGCTCGGGCTTGCCTTTTCAGCTTTATTTTCATCCATTGGAGAAAGAAGAAATTCTTTTTGAAGATAAAAAGTTTTCGGTTGAATGTTTCGCTGTAAACCACCGCATCGAATGCTGGGGATTTCTTTTTCGAGAAAAGAAAAATCCTAGAAAAATCATCGTTGATGAAGTAAAAAAATATAAAGTACCCAAATCATTTTATGAGAACCTGCATCAGGGTGAAGATTTTGTGAATGAAGAAAACGAAGTAATCAAAAATGAACTGCTGACAATTGCTTCAGAACCGCCGAAGTCGTATGCATACTGCGCGGATACTGCTTTCCACGAGCCAATTGCGGAAAAAATAAAAGGCGTTGATTTGGTTTATCACGAAAGCACGTATTTGTCTGATCTGGAAAAAAAAGCGTCAGATAGGTTTCATTCTACCGCTAAACAAGCGGCAACCATTGCAAAAAAAGCAGGCGTAAAAAAACTTTTATTGGGACATTTTTCTTCCATGTATGATACGTTGGAAAAATTTAAAGAAGAAGCTTGTGAAATTTTCCCAAATACAGAAATAGCAGAAGAAGGAACCTGTTATTTAGCGTGAGGCTTCATGGATTAAAATACGGTGAATGCAGAAATAAAGCAGATTCTTACTTTCAATAAGAGGAAAACATAAGCGGTAATTTATTCATCAATTTACATTTCTTTTATGCCTGCTAGACTTCATTTTTGTGATGATGTTCATCTCGGAAAACTGGCGCGGTTACTAAGAATGCTTGGTTTTGACACGGTTTATAAAAATGATTGGTGGAAAGAAGATTTATATGGAATTGCAAAAAATGAAGAGCGCATCCTTCTCTCCAAATCCGCTTATTTTTCAAAATATCGGGATATCATTTTTTATCAAATAAAAAGTTCAGACTCGTATCAGCAGCTTAAAGAAGTAATCGACCATTTCCATCTGCAGCCTTCATTTAACCCGTTTTCCCGATGTCTTTATTGCAATGCAATCTTGGAAAAAAAAGAAAAAACAGAAGTGGATATCTCCCTTTTGCCACAAACAAAAAGGCATTTTACTGAGTTCTGGCAATGCCCTTCCTGCAAAAAAATTTACTGGAAAGGATCACACTATGAAAGAATGATGAAAGAAATTGAAAAGTTGATAAATAATATGTGAGAAAGCAATATGAATTGATTCACCATTCACCACTCACAACTCACCACTCACATCCACTACTCCACCGTCCATTCATAAAAATCCGGAAAGTACTTTCTCCACGCCGCTTCATTGTGATGCGCATCCTCGTCAATCTTTTCCCGTATTGGAGAAGAGGATCGTTCTTTTATTTCTTTTTCGATCCGTTTCATATCCGGCACCATTGAATCTCCTTCTTTGCCTCCGGCGTAAAAAAATAATTTGGTGTTTACTTTTTTTGCGTCTGCAATTACCGTGCTGTCAATTCCCGAAGCCGTCCAGAATGCAGGAGAAAAAATTCCGGCGCCACCATAGACTTGGGGATATTTTAAAACGGCATACAGGGAAATAAGGCCGCCCATTGAACTTCCGGCGATAAAGGTGTTTGGTTTATCTTTTAAAGTGCGGTAATGTTTGTCGATATATGGCTTCAAGGTTTTTACTAAAAAATCAACGTATTGATCTCCCTCGCCTTTTCCAAAATTTTGAAATTCCCAGGGATTGTATTCGCTCATTCTTTTTGCAAGGCCGTTATCAATTCCTACAACGATCACTTCCTTTTTTCCTTTTCGAAAAATGGAATCCAAATATTCATCCACGCGCCATTCACCGGAATAAGATGTGGCATTGTCAAACAGATTTTGTCCATCATGCATGTATAACACACCGTATCTCTTTTTTGAAGTTGCATAATCAGGAGGAAGATAAAGCCAGATTCTTCTGCTTCTCTTTAATTGAGGAATAAAAAAAGCAGTGTCCATAATCTTTACATTCTTTGAGGCTGAATGATTTCTTTCAGCAGCGACCTGGTTCGATTTAAAATCATCTGCCCAACCTAGAATATCAATATGTATCATCGTGTCTGAATTTAACCGCAAATTGCGGTTTGCAGTGCCTCTGCCTGCTGTATCCGTTTCACCCTTTTGCCAGTTCCCCCTCGTGAATTTGTATTCATAATTTCCGGCAGGCAATGACAAAGTAATTTTTGAGATCCCGCTTGCATCCGGCTTTAATTGATAACTGCTATCGCCCGGATTCCACATATTAAAATTGCCTGCAACAAATAGATGATCCATAGAATGCAGCAGTGACGGCTGCTTCACCAGGAAAGTAACCTTATATTGTGCAAAAGAAACAGTAGAAACAAAAAGCAGTAAAGCAACAAATAAATGCTTTTTTAATTTTTGCATAACGGATATTTCTTAAGAAACCAAAGCAACAAAATCCTTTATTTTTTGGTGAAAAGGAGCGCTTAAAGGAAGCAGGGGAAGACGCAATTCATTTTCTATTAAATTTAATTCCGTACAAAATGCTTTCACTCCTGCCGGATTATTTTCTGCAAACAAAAGATCGTAAGCAGGCAATAATCTGAGATGAAGTTGGGCCGCTTTTCCAAATTCATTTTTCAATGATAAGCGGATCAATTCTGAAAAATCTTTTGGAAAGCAATTGGCTACAACACTTATTACGCCTTTGGCTCCGCACGCAATCAAGGGAAGTGAAATGTGGTCGTCGCCACTTACAAATAAAAAGTCTTTTGGCATGTTTTTCAAAATGTGCATGCACTGGATCATATTGCCGCTGGCCTCTTTAATTCCTTTTATATTTTCACATTCCGCAGCCAGCCGTAAGGTCGTTTCTGCAGTGATATTACTGGAAGTTCTCCCGGGGACATTATAGAGGATGATCGGCAAAGATGATGCATCAGAGATCGCTTTGTAATGCTGAAAAATTCCTTCCTGTGAAGGTTTGTTATAGTTTGGACTGGAGCTTAAAATGGCTGTAATATTCTCCAAAGAAAAATCGGAAAAATGATCGGTCACTTCTTTGGTATTGTTGCCGCCGATTCCCAAAACCAATGGCACACGATCATTGATTTTTTTTGCAGTAAAGTCTACAATTTCTCTTTGTTCTTTTTTCGTAAGAGTAGGCGTTTCTCCTGTAGTACCAAGGGTTACAATGTATTCCACACCACCATCAATAACGAAGTCAATCATTTTTTCAAGCGCATCAAAATCAACATCGTGATTTTTTTTGAAAGGAGTAATGATGGCAACTCCGGTTCCTGTTAGTTTATTTATTAAAGAGTTCATAGTTTGTAGTTCAAAGTGCGGGTTCAAAGTTTAAGGTTCGCGGTTCAATGTTCAAGGTTCAAAGTTCGGGATCAAAGTTTAAAGTTTGGATTCAACCTTCAACCACCAACCTTCAACCTTTTCACTCATCCCAAAATCCCATTTTATTAAATTTTTCTATCCGTTGATTGATTCTTTCCTGCGGATCTATTTGTTCTAATTCCTTCAGGACAGGCTTTATATACGTTTTTAAATTATCAGCCGCTTCATCATAGTTCCAATGGGCGCCCCCAAGCGGCTCGCGGATAATTCCATCGACCAAACCAAATTTCAGCATGTCTTCTGAAGTAAGCTTTAATTGCTCAGCTGCCACTTCTTTTTGCGCCCAGCTACGCCATAAAATCGAGCTGCAATTTTCGGGGGAAATAACGGTATACCATGAATTTTCCAACATTAAAACCCTATCTCCTACCCCAATTCCCAATGCTCCGCCACTGGCTCCTTCACCAATGATCACACAAATAACCGGAACTTTCAACCGGATCATTTCATAAATATTTCTGGCAATTGCCTCTCCTTGTCCACGTTCTTCTGCTTCCAGGCCCGGGAACGCTCCGGGAGTGTCAATTAATGTAATGATCGGCTTATTGAATTTTTCGGCAAGTTTCATCAGCCGCAACGCCTTCCGGTATCCTTCAGGATTGGCCATTCCGAAATTGCGCATCTGGCGCATCTTTGTATTCGTTCCTTTCTGCTGGCCAATCACCATAACAGTTTCTCCATCCAGTTGTGCAAAGCCGCCGATCATCGCCTTATCATCCCTCACATTTCTGTCGCCATGCAATTCCAAAAAATTCGTAAACATTTTTAAAATATACTCCAGCGTATAAGGCCTGTCAGGATGCCTGCTTAATTGTACTTTTTGCCACGGAGTCAGGTGTTCTGTTATCTCTTTTCTTTTGTTGAGAATGTTATCTTCCAATTCATTAATTATCGATTCGTAATTACCATTCGGGTTTTTTGAAGCAAGTTTTTTATTCTCTTCAATCTGATCGTAGAGCTCTTTTATAGGTTGCTCAAAATCCAGGAACTGTCTGATATGTGATGCCATGTATAATCAATTATTTTAAAGAATAAAGGGCAAAAAATTATTTTTTTGGGCGCTAAAGTTAAGACGTGAAAATCAAATAAAGCCGAAAAGCTTTGATTTAAAAGCAAAACAACCTGGCCGGCGAAATAAAAATGAAGAAAGAATGAGAAAACGAGTGTAAATAAAAAAGATTTGGAAATGCAATCACGGTAGTGCATTTCCAAATCCTTTAAAAAATTACAATAAAAATTATTTCAGTTTCGCTACCTGGTCATTATAAAATTTCACCGTTTCTATCACGTCAGGCACACTGTGATACCAGTTCGATTCATGTTCTATAGAAAACATTCCTTTAAAATGCTGGCGTTTCAGCTCCTGGAAAATAGGAGGAAAATCAATAACTCCTTTGCCCACAACTGTATCAGCAGCCTGCGTGTCGCCAAACTTGGTAATGTCTTTTAAATGCACGCCAAACACATGGCCGGCAAGTTTTTTTAATGCATCAACCGGGTTAACGCCATTGCGCGCCCAGTGCCCTAGATCCGCACATGATCCGATATTCGGGTGGCCAACGGTTGCAGCCAATACAGAATCAGGGCTCCAGTAAGCATTTGGTTTTGGATGATCATGTATCGCTACTTTAATGCCATAAGCACCGGCCATACTATCCACCATATCCCACTGATTTTTGAGTGGCTCTGCAGTAACATAGCTAAGGCCAAATTCCTTTGCAAGATCAAAAGCCTTCTTCCATTCCTCTCTTGTTTTTGGTACGATAACTCCCATTGCCACTATGCTGATTCCTTTTGCTTTCAGCAAGTCCTTCAATTTGGTCTTACTGGCATCAGACATTCTTATCCCAAAACTATCTTTCATCCCCGCGCCCAAAGGTTGCCCCCAAAAAGCTTCAATATATTTTACACCGGCGCTATCCACTTTATCCAATGCTTCAGCAAAGGTGAATACTCTGAACGTCCACATTTGCACACCAATTTTCCAATCGGCAGTTACATTGGAAGTATCTGCCGTCGTTGAAGTTGAAGTAGAATCAGTGGCAGAATTACTTTTCGTAGAATTGGAGTTACATCTTGTGAGCGCTACGATGCAAAGAAAACTTAAAAGGGTAAAAGCAATTTTTTTCATTTTATAGTTTTTTTAATTTTATTGAAGATGAGTTATTTAGTTATTTATTCAAAAAAAAATTTAACAAAGCGGTCAAAAAATATAAAAAGGACCACCTTCATTTTATGAAATTCTCACGTCATCTGGCTTTCTGTAGTTCCTGTAAATATCTCTGACAGTAATCCGACAAATAAGACGATTTTTTGTTTTTCGTTTACAGGTAGCCGTTATGTTGAAAGAATCTTTTTGATCTCATTCTCTCTTCACGACAAAAAAATTTTTATTTTTTTTTTGAAAAATAATTTTTTTTAAAAGTGATTACCCTACCTTCGCGGTAGACTATTCAAAAATAATACAACATGACATCACCTTTTATATTCGATCAATGTGATTCCTCCTGCTGCATGCAGTGTTGTTGCCCTCATTTTTAATCCACAATCCACTTATAAAATGTTTAATCCCTTAAAAATAATGTTTGGCAAAGTGCTGAACAGCAAAAACAATATCACTCCCCGAAGAGATGGTTTGATTTAAAAACATCTTAAATTTTTTTAACTAATTACCCTACCAATTTGATAGACTAAATATGAAAACACGATTCGCAACAGGAAAAGTAATTCTTGCGGGGGCAGGGCCCGGAGATCCTGATTTGATCACCATGAAAGCAGCCGCCTATTTACAAAAGGCAAATGTGGTTTTGGTTGATCGGCTGGTAAGCAAAGAAATATTAACGAATTATGTATCCCCTGATGCCGAAATTATTCATGTTGGCAAACAGTGCCGTCGTGGAATTTCAACGCCGCAACAAACGATCAATGAACTGATGGTAGAACATGCATTGATGGGAAAACTGGTCGTGCGTTTAAAAGGAGGTGATGTTTCTATTTTTTCAAATATTTTAGATGAGCTGGAAGCATTGGCGGCTGATGGTATTCCTTACGAAATTATTCCCGGCGTGACAGCTGCCTTGGGAGCTGCAGCGTTTGCCGGTATTCCGCTTACCGCCAGGGGCTACGCTACTTCTGTGCGCTTTCTTACTTATTATAAATCGGATATCGTCACAGATGAATACTGGAAAGAACTTGCAAATACCAATGACACGCTGGTGTTTTATATGTCGTCTGAAACGTTGGCAAATGTAGTTGCAAAATTAATTTCCAATCATATTGATCAAGACAAATTGCTTGCGGTCATCGAACAGGCCACCACTCCTTTGCAAAACGTTCATGTCACCAATATTTATGATTTTCAAAACAACTTTGAAGGACGTTCCTTTATTTCTCCCTCATTGATCATTATCGGAAAAGTCGTTTCGCTTCACCAGAATTTCAAATGGCTGGAAAACAATCACACAGAACAATATTATTTTAAACCGATCAGCAGGGAAGCAATTCATTTAAACCACCCGGAAAATATTTACGAATATGTTAGTTGAGCAAAAGCTAAATACCTTAAACGATCTGATAAGCAGTTCAACCAATGATGAGCTTATCTGGATCAACGGTTATCTCAATGGAATTCTTTCGAGGCAAATGATACCTGGAACAAAAACGAACGCAAAAAATGCGGTTGGAAAAATCACCATTGCCTACGGAACCGAAACCGGTAATTCCAAGAGACTGGCAACCGATTTTGCTGCAAAGGCGAAGAAGCTGGGAATTAATGCCAAGATCCAGGGCCTTGATCAATACCGCCTGACCGATCTTTCAAAAGAAGAATATTTTTTGACGATCATGAGTACGCATGGCGACGGCGAGCCTCCTGAAGCTGCCCAAAAATTTTATGACTTTGTGCATCACAATGAAATGAAACTTTCAAGATTAAAATACAGCGTTCTTGCTCTCGGTGATTCTGCTTACCCGCTTTTTTGTAAAGCCGGTGAAGACGTGGACGAACAGCTCACCAAACTCGGAGCCAACAGGATCGCGCCTTTGCAGAAGTGCGACGTGGATTATGATGTGGAAGCAGAAGAGTGGTTTGCTAAAGTAATGAACGCTTTGAATGAAAGCGCACCGGCCGGCCCTGCTTTATCTGCTGCACCGGTAGTGAGGAAAGCTTCCGGCAAAAAAATATACTCCGGGAAATTACTTACACATGTGAACCTCAACGATATCGGCAGCAGCAAAGAAACTTTTCACATTGAACTTGAAGCGGAAGATGTTCAATATTTGCCGGGTGATTCTATCGGAATTATTCCGGAGAATAAAAAAGAGATCGTGGACAGGATCATCGCCGTTACCGGAGTTGACCCTCATACCAACATAGATTATAAAGACCAGCTAATTTCTGTGTACGACCTGTTGAAAAAGAAATTGAACATCTTGAATTTGCCGGAACGCGTTGTAAAAAAATATGCTGCTATTGTTCAACAGGAAATTCCTGCAACAAAAATTGATTTGATCGATCTGCTGAAAATTTATTCAGTAAAAGACGCAAACCAATTTATTGAAATGTTGCGGATCCTGGAACCCATAGCTCCAAGGTTGTATTCCATTTCCTCATCGCCAAATGCGCATCCGGGCGAAGTGCATATTACCGTTGCAAAAAATTGCTTTACCATAAATGATGAATTAAGACACGGGCTTACCTCTGAGTTTTTATCACTTCTCAATGAACAAGATGAATTGCAATTTTATATAAGCCCGAATAATAATTTCCGTTTGCCCGAAGAAGATAAAGATGTGATCATGATCGGGCCGGGAACAGGAATCGCACCCTTCCGTTCCTTTTTATGGGAAAGAGATTCGAATGGTGCATCAGGCAAGAATTGGCTGTTTTTTGGTGAACAACATTTCATCACTGATTTCCTGTATCAAACCGAAATTCAAAATTTTGTAGAAACAAGTTTGCTCACAAAAATTGATACCGCCTTTTCAAGAGATCAGCAGGAAAAAATTTATGTTCAACACAAAATTCAGAAAAAAGGCGCCGAATTTTTTGAATGGCTGGAGGCAGGAGGCTATGTTTATTTATGCGGTGCAAAAGAACCCATGAGTGTGGATGTGGAACAAAGTATTTTACGCGTAATCGAAACATCCGGTAACAGAACAAAAGAAGAAGCAAAACAGTATTTGAAAAATTTAAAAGAAACCGGAAGATACCTCACCGATGTTTATTAATCGTAAATGCTGAGTGAACAATTCACCATTCACCATTCACCACTCTCCCCCCATGTCAGAAAAATTACCATTATTAGAAAGAGTAAAAGTTGAAGGCGATGCGCTTCGCGGAACCATTGTAGAAAGTATAAAAGATGAACTAACAGGTGCAATGCGCGAAGAAGATACATTACTCATGAAGTTCCACGGGATGTATCAGCAGGACGACCGGGACCGCAGGGAAGAAAGAGCCAAAAAGAAACTGGAGCGTTTGTACAGCTTCATGATCCGTTTGCGCATGCCCGGCGGAATTTTAACCTCCGGACAATGGATTGCGCTGAATGATATTGCAGGAAAAGATTCTACCAACGAATTGAAAATTACAACCCGCCAAACCATTCAATTGCACGGCGTTTTGAAGTCAAGATTAAAGCCGACGCACCAGGTCTTTAACCGCGTTCATTTGGACACGATTGCTGCCTGCGGCGATGACAACAGGAATGTAACCTGCAGTCCCAATCCCGTCCAATCTCCCTTGCACGACGAGATATTTGGTTATGCTTCTAAGATAAGCAACATGCTGAAACCAAAGACCAGGGCATATTACGAGATATTCCTGGATGAAGAAAAAATAGTGGACAAAAAGCTTGAAGAAGATCCGTTATACCGCGATTCCTATCTTCCCCGTAAATTTAAAATCGGCATTTGCATTCCGCCGAATAATGATATTGATGTGTTTGGAAATGATCTGGGTTTAATAGCGATCATTGAAAATAACAAACTGGTTGGTTTCAATTTCGCAATAGGCGGAGGACTGGCATTCACCTTTGGTAATCCCGACACCTATGCAAGATTGGCCACAGAAATCGGTTTTGTTCCGGCCGGAGAAAAAACTTTTAAAGCGATCTATGAAGTGGTAACCGTTCAACGGGATTATGGCGATCGGGTTGACCGGAAGCAGGCTCGATTGAAATATACCATCGATAAGATGGGTGTCGATAAATTTAAAGAAGAGGTTGAAAAGCGCATAGGCTTTAAGTTTGAGGAATCAAGGCCTTATGTTTTTACAAAGCGCGAAGATTATTATGGATGGCAGCAGGACGCAAAAGGCAACTGGTTTTACACACTTTTTGTAGAGAATGGCCGCGTGATGGATACAGAGCAGGTTGCGATCAAATCAGCATTGCTCAAAATTGCCAAAACAGGTAAAGTAAATTTCAGGTGTACGGTAAATCAAAAAGCAATCGTAAGCGATGTAAAACCTGAAGATAAAAAGGAGATCAACGATATCCTCGAAGAATTTAAGATTATAGCGCATACCGAGAATGCGTCTGTGATCAGGAAGAATTCAATGGCTTGTGTGGCCTTGTCAACCTGCCCGCTGGCGCTGGCTGAATCGCAGCGTTATCTGCCATCATTGCTTACAAAAATTGAAGCATTACTGGCAAAAAATGATCTGGCAAACGAAAATATCATTACAAGAATGACCGGCTGCCCCAATGGCTGCGGCCGCTCTTCTGTATCCGAAATAGGATTCATCGGTTCTGCATTGGGCAAATATAACCTGAATCTAGGGGGCGATCATGAAGGATACCGGCTCAACCGCTTGTATAAAGAACACCTGGACGAAACGCAAATTCTCAATGAGCTGGACACACTATTTGCAGACTTCAAACAGCAAAGGATTCAGAATGAATCATTCGGTGATTACACTTTCAGAACACTTTTTAATAAGCCAAAGGATTGATCAAAAGCCCGTATATATCGTTTGTGATTCTTTTGATGCCTTTCGCCTCAAAAGCACAACATAAAACGACGCATACAAATATGCTTTGGGAAGGATATTACAACACCATCAGCTTCAACAAACACTGGTCATTGCTGAGCGATGCGCAGGTAAGGACAAAAGACTGGACCCGGCAATGGTCGCAAATGCTCGTTCGTTCCGGCGTAAATTATAAGATCAACGATCACATCTCTTTAACCGGCGGTTTTGCTTTTTTCAAGAATGCACAATACGCCAATAAAGAATTGCTTTTAAAAAACGAATGGCGTCCGTGGCAGGAACTTTCTTACCAGGTTAAATCCAATAAGATCAGTTTCCTCCAGCGCCTGAGAACAGAACAGCGGTTTCTGCAACAGGTTACCGACAATCACAAAACCCACGATTACCAATATATTTTCCGCCTTCGGTACCGATTGGAATTTCAAATACCTTTTCAGGAAAACAAATTCGTTTTTCTTGCCGGCAATGAAGTTTTGGTAAACCCGGGTTATTTAAACAACAGCTTGTTTTTTGATCAGAACAGAACATTTGCAGGAATCAATTTGAAATTGGATCGGAATACCGCTTTACAGTTTCAATATGTAAAAATATTACAATGGCATAGCAATACTTCTGTTTTAGATGATCAGAATGTTGCCAGGATAAACCTTTTACAGCAATTTAATTCCAGAAAACGTCATGGTTCAAAATAACATTGCTGAAATAGCAGAAGAAAAAACAGGTAAGCTGCCAGCAGAAGGGAACACGCTTTTTCCGGTGTTTTTGAAACTGGAAGAGCTTTCGCTTTTAATTATTGGCGGAGGAAATGTGGCATTTGAAAAACTAAATGCGGTTTTAAACAATTCGCCAAAAACAAAGATCCGGGTAGTTTCCATTAATATAAATGATTCAATAAAGCAAATTGCAGAAGGAAAAAGTAATATTAAATTGATTGAACGTGCGTATAAGATCGTGGATATTGAGGAAGCCGATTTGATCATCGCGGCGGTGAACGATTACGAAACCAGTGTACGTATAAAAGCAGACGCAGCATCAAAAGGCAAACT
>JAICYZ010000270.1 GCA_025933935.1 Chitinophagaceae bacterium | reverse complement strand
TGTTTGTTTAAGGTTTTAAAAGCAGTTGTGGCAATCTGTGTGTAGGTAAATATTTCCGGGCCACCTGCATTTATTTCATGTTCTTCCCTTTCTACTGTGGTTACGCACACTTTAGCCAGGTCTCCGCCATCAATAGGATTTATTTTGCAATCACCTTTCCCGAAAAGATATACTTTACCTTTCTTTGCCATATCCAAAAACTCATGCATGTCTGAAAAAAAGCCAGTTGGGTTGATAAGGCAATAATTCATTCCTGAATTCTTCAGCGCCTGGACAAATCTTTGTTTAGCCTGTATAATTTTTAAATGTTCCATTTTATCTGCGTTGAAAATGTACACATAAATGAATCGTTTAACGCCGCTTTTTAAAGCTTCATTTAAAAGATTTAAATTTGCCTGGTAATCTACATCCATATAAGTCAGCCCATCCTTTTGCCTTGTGATCCCAACTGAAGTGATTACGGTATCGATGCCGTTGCAGCAATTTACCAGTGACAGCGGTTTTGTAAGCTCTGCTTCAAAAACTTCATCGACGCCTGTATTTAATTGTTTTAATTTTTCAGCGTTTCTGACAATCGCACGAACTGTATATTTTTGATCTTTAAGCTCACACAAAATATGGCTGCCCAGGTATCCTGTAGCTCCGGCTATTAATATTTTTTTCATTTTTTAAATAACGGCTTTATACTATATACATCATTTATTCTCACATCGCTGAAATATACGGAGTTAATTTCCCGAATTGAACAGCTTAATTTTCTGATTAAATGCCACTGGCTTTCTATCGTTATGAAAGGTTATTACTTCAAAGCCTAAAACGCCCGAATAGAAACCGGTAGTCTTTTCAATATCAGCGACCGCTAAGACATGCGGTGTATGTTTATAATTTCGATCGTGGAAAATCAAATTGTACCCTTTATACACGACGTTACTGTTGAGGCAAATACATCCTTTTCACTTAAGTGAGTTCCTCGCAAAAGTAAAGTAATGTAAAAGGAAGAACAAGAGTTAAACACAGCGGTTTTAACGCTCATGCACAGGTCGGCAGATCTGCGCCAGAAGGGCGTATCAGTAAAAGAAGAAATAATATCATTTTTTGATTTCTCATGCAAGTTTTCGGAGATAACTGTATATTTGATTATAGAAATTTTTAGTTGAAAAAATGTAAACTTTGCAACTGCTGGTAACTTTTTAATAAATTAAGAACCCACACAATTTCATTTTTAATGGCGCTTTTCTGATCCTTTCCGGTTCGCCCCTAATTTCACAACATAAAATTAGAAACGATGAAAAAACTTCTCTTCATACTTATTCTCGGCAGCTTGACCAATAATGATCTACATGCGCAGTTAACTAATACTTCTTATGTTACCCAATATGGAGAAAAAGTGTTGCAATTTTCAATTGTTGTTCCTGCAGACATTCCCGAAACATGGAAACTTTTCACAACAGATAAAGGACTAAAAAGATGGATAGCGCCTGTGGCAAAAATTGATATGAGAATTGGCGGGTCGATCAGGACTAATTATGATGAGAATAAAACAATTGACGACACAACTTCAATAAAACTCGACATAATCAATTATATCGAATATGAAATGCTGACGTTAAAAGTGAACCTGAATAATAGCTTCCCCCAGCAAGCTAAAAATGAAGATAAAAACCTGCAGGAAATTATAAGGTTTGTAAAAGCAGGTGACAATAGAACCAAAATAATTTCTACGATGGTAGGTTGGGGACAAGGAACGCATTGGGATAAAGCATATAGTTTTTTTGAAAAAGGAAACAAGTGGACGTTTACAGAAATGCTAAAGCTATTTTAAAGATGGGTGCGATTGCAAGGTGTTCCGTGTCTTGTCCTAAACGAGGTTTTAAGGTTACAATAAATAGAAATTCACTAACGGTCATGCATCGGTTTGAAGCATCTTTGGGCAACAACAGAATTGTAATCAGAAGCAAAGGAAAAGTGTTTCATGTCGCAGGAACCACGGCGCCATACTTCATCAGCAACGAAGGCAAGATAAAGTGTATAGCGATAGCCAGTTCTTCAAAATATTTATTTCTTCAAATGCTTCAACGAAATGAAAAACGAAAAAGTAGTGATCTTCTGGTTCAGGCGTGATTTGCGTTTGGAAGATAATGTTGGTTTGCACCAGGCGCTTCGATCGCAATTTCCGGTGCTGCCCGTCTTTATTTTTGATCAAGAAATTTTAGGAAGATTAGATAATAAAAATGACCGCCGTGTTGATTATTTTCAGCAGACATTACAATCCATCAATGAAACATTAAAAGCGCATGATTCAAAGCTTTCCACGTTTTATGGAAAGCCGCTGGAAGTGTTTAAAACACTTGAGGAGCAATATGATATCAGTGCAGTTTTCTGCAACCGGGATTATGAACCTCAGGCGATAAAACGCGATACGGAAATCTTTGAGTTTTTCAAAGCGAAGAATATCCCTTTCAAAGCCTTCAAAGACCAGGTCATCTTTGATAAATCAGATATTGTAAAAAGTGACCGAACCCCTTATACCGTTTATAGTCCTTATGCAAAAAGATGGAGAGAAACTTTAACCGCAGCACATTATAAATCTTACCCGGTTGATTTTAAAAACTTCTTTCGTCAGCCTTATTCTGGCATTTTATCCCTTGAAGAAATTGGCTTTCAAAAGACAGAAATCGTTTTTGAAAAACCCGCTCTGGATCCCGCCATTATTGATGAATATGAAAAGTACAGAGACTATCCGGCAATGCAGCGCACGACGCAGCTCGGTATTGCTTTGCGTTTTGGTACCATCAGTATTCGGCAGTGTGTCGCCTTTTCTTTGAAGCACAATCAAACCTGGCTGTCGGAGTTGATTTGGAGAGAATTCTTTATGCAAATACTGTATCATTTTCCAACCGTGGTGCATCATGCTTTTAAACCGAAATACGATTTCATTGTATGGCGAAATGATGAAAGCGGGTTTCAAAAATGGTGTGAAGGCAAAACAGGCTATCCCATTGTCGATGCCGGGATGCGCCAGCTGAATCAAACCGGTTTTATGCACAATCGTGTGCGCCTGATCGTTGCGAGTTTTTTATGCAAACACCTGCTGATTGACTGGCGCTGGGGCGAAGCTTATTTTGCGGAAAAACTGAATGATTACGATTTATCTGCCAACAATGGAAACTGGCAATGGGCGGCAGGTAGTGGTTGCGATGCAGCGCCTTATTTCAGAATATTCAATCCAACTTCCCAAACCGAAAAGTTTGATAAGAACTTTGAATACATAAAGAAATGGGTACCTGAATTTGGAACGGGTGATTACCCGGAACCAATGGTGGACCACAGCTTTGCAAGGGAGCGGGCTTTAAAGGCCTACAGTAAAGCAATGAATAAGGCGGAATCTTAATCGAAAAAAATGAACAGAAATAAAGTTGTGTTCGTGGATGAAGGAGAATCGCGGAAAAGAAAAAAAATGACCGATTATCAATAACCGTTTGTACTTTTAATCATCATTTAGCTCTTTCATTTATTGCCACTTCCCAGGTGGGTCAAGATGAGCGGAATGGTGGGTCAACGTCACCGGAATTGACAAAAAACAGTATCTTAAAAAAGAAAAGTAGTTGAGGCATTTTCGCCCACCAGTGCAAGAAATATTAAATCCCGTAAAAAATAATTTTTCAATTTTAAGTAAATGAGAACAATAGATGCCAATAGAAAAACTGCTATGGTAGCAGGAGTACTTTACCTACTCACTTTTGTATCCATTCCAACACTTGCTCTATACAAGTCCGTACATGGTGAAGGGTATATCCTTGGCCCGGGGCCTGACACTAATGTTATTATTGGCGCCATGCTGGAAATAATTGTAGCTCTTGCAGGCATCGGTACGGCTGTTGCACTTTATCCCGTGCTCAAAAAGCAGAATGAAGGATTTGCGCTTGGATTGGTAGGCTCCCGCGTCCTGGAAGCTGCTACCATCTTCGTTGGTGTTATGGTCCTTCTTACTGTAGTGTCCGTGCGGCAAAATTCTGCCGGTGCAGATTCCTTAATCACCGCACGAACCCTGGTTACCATGTATGATAGAATGTTTCTCATAGGGCAGAGCTTTATGCCTGCAGTAAATGACATCTTGCTGGGCTTCCTGCTGTACCAATCAAGGTTGGTGCCACGCGGACTTGCCCTGGTTGGCCTTATCGGCGGACCAATTTTGATTATTGGCGATATACTTATTCTCTTCAGCTATATTGGTCAGCATGATGCCACTACCGGGCTGTTTGCTTTGCCTGTTGCTGTGTTTGAATTTTCACTGGGTATCTACCTTGTAATTAAAGGGTTTAAATCAACAACAAAGGGAGTTGAAATGGCTGATGAGATAATTCAATTCGGAAGGGATTAAACAATTTCAAAACAGTGGTATAAAACTACTGATTCATGCTACGACCCGACTTTATAGCCCGATATTTTTGTATTACTTTTTATTTTGTTATCGTTTTAAGATTGAAAATTCAATAACCGATGCAAAGGTTTGTAAAACTGCGGCACATCTGAAATTGCGCTCGATTAGTTTAACGTAATATTGACTAGCTCATTAACGAAGTCATAGAACGTCTGGCGCAATTTACTATCACCATCAGTTCCATAATTCACAAAGAAAATATGAGTAACTCCTTTGTTTGGGAAATAAAAAAGGTTTGCTGAATAACCTACGTCTCTTCCTTTATGCCCGATCCCGGAATCTATTCCATTATCCATGTACGACTTTTGAATTGCATATCCATATAAATTAGAACCGTCGGGTTTTCCCCATGTTTGCATAATGGCGAGGGATGAGGGCTTTAATAAAGTTTTTTTGATAAACAGGGCATCGGCAAATCTGAACAAGTCAAATACATTACTGTAAATTCCACCATAACCGTTGCCGCTTCCCGTAACCAGATTAGAAACATTCACAATCGTATTGTTGTTATACAAATCAAAATAGCCTTGCGCAACTTCATTGGGCAATTCATCATGCGGCTGGTAATAAGTATGATTCATTCCCAACGGTTTCAGGATGAGTTCTTTTAAAAGATCCGAATGTTTTTTTCCTGTTTGTACTTCAATGATCATGGCAACAAGGATAAAATTCGTGTTGGAATA
>JAICYZ010000213.1 GCA_025933935.1 Chitinophagaceae bacterium | reverse complement strand
CGATCGACTCATAAATAAAAGAATTAATTATTTTTCCGTCTCAAATAGAAATATGAACAAAGGAAGAGTTGAAGCTTTTAGCGATGGCGTTTTTGCCATTCTCATTACCATCATGGTTTTGGAATTGCACGCGCCGGAAGGAAATACTTTTGAGGCGTTAAAACCTTTGCTTCCAAAGTTTATGAGCTATGTGCTCAGTTTTATTTACCTCGGTATTTATTGGAACAATCATCATCATTTATTCCAGGTGGTAAAGCATGTAAATGGCAAAGTTCTGTGGAGAAATATCTTTTTACTTTTTTGTCTTTCACTCGTTCCTTTTGTTACTGCATGGATGGGCGAAAATCATTTCAGTCCGCCAACCGTCGCTCTTTATGGGATTATTTTATTTATGTGCGGCGTGGCTTATTATTTTTTATTGCACAGTTTAATTCAACTTCACGGCAAAGATTCCTTGTTGGCTACATCAATCGGAAATGATTTTAAAGGCGTCATTTCAGTCATTATTTATGCAGTTGGCATCGTGCTTACTTTTATTAACTCTTGGATTAGTTTAGCGCTTTATTGTTTTGTTGCGCTCATATGGTTTATCCCGGATAGAAGAATCGAAAAACGATTGGAGTAAATTACTAAATCTTCTTTACATTTATTGCCTCACCACATTTATCAAAAAATACAATTATGGTTTCCCGAAAAATTTTATTTGGTTTTCTTTTAATAACAATCGGCTGCAGTCAACACCAGCCACAAACGGCAAGAACAACTGCTTATGAAAATGCGACAATCAATTTTTCGCTAAATGGAAAAATCCCTGTGGTTTATACCACAGCGGAAAAAACCAAAGAAAGGATCAGCCTGTCTGATAAGCTCACTTTTGAAAATCATCCGCAGCCATTGGAAACAGACGTTTGCATCTTTGTTGATCCGACACACCAGTTTCAAACGATTACCGGTTTTGGTGGAGCAATAGTAGATGCTTCGGCAGAAACATTTGCAAAATTGCCAAAAGATAAACAGGATGAAATTTTGAAGGCGTATTATGATACTACTGACGGCATCGGTTATAATATGGTTCGCACCAATATCAACAGTTGTGATTTTTCCAGCGACACTTACAATTACATTCAGGATTATGATAGCTCTTTAAACAGTTTCAGCGTACAACACGATGAAAAATACCGCATCCCTTTATTGAAAAAAGTGAATGAAAAATTGAATGGAAAAATGCTGATGTTTGCAACTCCCTGGAGCCCGCCGGCATGGATGAAATCCAATAACGACATGCTTCACGGAGGAGTTTTGAAAAAAGAATACTACCAGCTTTGGGCAAATTATTTTGTAAAATTTATTCACGCTTATGAAAAGGAAGGACTTCCCATCTGGGGTGTTTCTACTCAGAATGAACCAATGGCTACGCAGCGTTGGGAATCGTGCATTTATAGCGCCGATGCCGAACGGGATTTTGTAAAAAATAATTTAGGGCCAACACTTCAAAAAAATAATCTGAAAGACATCAAAATAATCGGCTGGGATCACAACCGCGACCTGATGTATCAGCGGGCAAGTGTTTTGTTAAACGATCCGGAAGCTGCAAAATATTTCTGGGCAATTGGTTTTCATTGGTATGAAACCTGGACAAAATCTATTCCGCTCTTTGAAAATGAACAACGTGTTCACGAAGCTTTTCCAAATATCAATTTAATGTTTACCGAAGGATGTAAAGAAAAATTTGACATGGACAGCATTCACAACTGGAGCCTTGGCGAATTGTATGGAAATAATATGCTGAATGATCTCAATAATGGAATTACGGCCTGGACAGATTGGAATATCCTTGTTGACCAGACCGGCGGCCCCAATCATGTTGGAAATTTTTGCTTTGCTCCATTAGTTGGCAATGTAAAAACAGGTGAACTTTTTTACACCAATGAATACTGGTACATTGGACAGTTTTCTAAATTTATCAGACCGGGCGCAAGAAGGATAAGCGCTTCCAGCAACAGAAGCTTTTTACAAGCCACTTCGTTTATCAATAGAGACGGGAAACTGGCCGTGGTTGTTTTAAATATGACGGGCAATGAAATTCCTTATCATTTATGGATCAATGGTCAATGGGCGCCGGCGGTTTCAAAAGCACACAGCATTTCCACTATTGTGATTTAGAATTTATTAAACATTGCCAAATACAAATCCATCATATTTGTTTGCTTGCTGATCCTTTATCGTTAACAGTGTATTCTATTAAATTTTATGAAAAAAATATCCCTTCACATTTGCAGTGTGTCAATCCTTTTGATGTTTTCTTTTTTTAAATTGAATGCACAGGGATTTTTAAAAGTACATGGCAAGCATTTGGAAAATGATGCTAATAAAAATTTTATTCTAAAAGGAATGGGTTTGGGCGGATGGATGCTCCAGGAAGGTTACATGTTCAACCTCGGATTCCTGGGACAGCAATATAAGATCAAAGAAAAGATCACCGAACTGATTGGAAAAAAACAAGCAGATATTTTTTATGAAAAATGGCTCAAAAACGAAACACAAAAAATTGATGTTGATTCGCTCGCATCCTGGGGATTCAATTCTATCCGGCTACCGATGCATTATGACTTATTCACGCTCGCTGTAAAGGATGAACCGGTTGCAGGAAAAAACACGTGGCTGCCGACAGGTTTTAAAATGGTGGATGATCTTTTAAAATGGTGTAAGGCAAACAAAATTTACCTGATACTTGATTTGCATGCGGCTCCGGGCGGACAAGGAAATGATCTTCCTATTTCTGACAGAAATCCTGATGAACCTTCCCTGTGGCAATTGCAGGCAAACCAGGATAAAACGGTCGCTTTGTGGAAAGAACTGGCAAAACGATATGCAAATGAACCATACATTGGTGGTTATGATATTTTGAATGAAACCAATTGGGGTTTCGACAATCCGGAAGATAAAAGAGGTACAGAAGAAAAAAGAAATATTCCTTTGCGCGATTTTTTTATCCGCCTTACCGAAGCAATTCGCGAAGTGGATAAGAACCATATTATTTTTTTAGAAGGAAATGGATTTGCCAATAATTATCACGGTATGTTTCCGCTTTGGGATAATAATCTTGTCATCAGTTTTCATAAATACGGTAATTTTTCTACCAAGCAAACAATTCAGAATTTCCTCGACTACCGGGATAAATACAACGTTCCATTGTGGCTTGGAGAAAGCGGCGAGAATTCGAATACCTGGTTTACCAACACCATCAGGCTTATGGAAGATAACGACATTGGCTGGTGCTGGTGGCAACTGAAAAAGATGGGCATCAATAATCCACTGCAAATAAAACAGCCAAAGGACTATCAATTGTTTGTGGATTATTGCAAAGGAAATGCTCCAAAACCAGATTCCGTTGCGTCACAAAAAATCTTAATTGCACTTCTCGAAAACATAAAGATCCAAAACAACATTTATCACAAAGACGTGACCGATGCTATGTTTCGACAGGTTCATTCCACTGCAACATTGCCTTTCAAAGCAAACATGATTGCGGGAGATACAAAAATAAATGCCGTTGATTACAACCTTGGAAGAAATGGTTTTGCGTACGATGATCTCGATACAGCCAGTTATCAATATACACCGGGCGTTCACACACAAGGCAATCGTGGCCGCATTTACCGTAATGATGGCGTGGATATAAAAAATGATCAAAGTGGTGAAGCATTTGTATTCAGCATCGAAGACGGGGAATGGCTGCTTTATACCACCATGGTAAAAAAAGCCGGCGATTATTCCCTTTCATTTTACACGAGCGGCAGTGATGGCCTGATTGATCTGTACATCAATGATCAATTGGTTTCTCCAAATATTGCCATTCGTGCAACGGGAGATGAAAATAAATTTATTAATTCTATACCGGTTAAAATTCATTTGAATAAGGGAGTGAATAAGATTAAAATTTATTTTAAAAAAGGTGGTTTTAATTTCAAAAGCTTCAGTTTTGAAACGCAACGTTAATGATTGGTGATTACAAGAAATGCACAAAGCCAATTGATATTTTGCATGTGAATAAAGCGCTCTCTATTTGTGAGTACGTCGTGATCGCATTTACTAATTATTGGTATTCTGTCCACGATACTATTAGCTTAACTGCTTTTATTACTATAGTTTAACTTGCCATTCCCGGCAAGCTGCTTACCAAGAAATTTAATTAATAATTTCTCCTTTGTTATTCGCCAGCTTTTCACGCCATTTTTTGAGTTCGTCTGGTGTTTGCCTCATCCAGTCTGTTGCTTCACCAATAATTTTCAATGGTGCTTCAGTGCGATAAGAACGTGTCGGATTTCCCGGAAATTTTTTATTGGTAACGTTCGGATCATTTTCAAAGCTGCCTGTGGGCTCAACGATATAAACACGTTCACTTCCATCACCTTTCGCTAATGCTGCAGCAAGTCCGGCGCCATTGACTAAGGCGGTGAAATAAATATGATTCATAGTAAGTGCTGACTTATAATTAGAATTGTACCCTGCAGTCAGAAAATCTCCAATCTTTAAATCTGCTTTCGTACCGTGATAAAAAGGACCGTTATCAGAAGGATTATCCGTAAATGAATTTGCTAATTCATAATTCTTTTTTGCATTGTCACGGTCGTTTAAGTCTTCATAGCATGTGGCAATGCTTGTATATAGAGAACTGAGAGCAGCCTTAACCGACTCGTTATTTATTTTTAATGCAAGCTTTAAATCCGTTTCAAGCCATTTTAATTTATCCGGAATACTTCTTTGATGCCGGGCTACATAATGAGCAGCGATAAATTTTTCAAAGTCGTTTGTCGCGTCGTTCCAGGCTTGAAGAAATAGCCTGCCTGCTTCTTCAGGTTTACCTTTTTCTTCAAGCTCCATCCCTTGCAGGCTGAGTTTAACAACATGGTTGTTCGCGTTAAATTCCATTTGCAAATTTATTTGTGTTACTTACTTAATTGATCAAAGATAATACCTGGCTGAATTCTTTTTGTCAGTGAAGCATACTGACGTTTCTTTCGCACAACACAAAAGGACTCTTTCCTTATTCGAAGACGCTTTCACTTTTTAAGCACATGATAATTTCAACTAATTTTGTTCACAAGTTTACTTATGCATTGCACACATATTTTTCTTCAATTAAGACGATCAGCGCATTCTTTTACAGATTATCCAAAGGCCATCATCCTTGTCATAGGTGGAGTTGTGGGATTTCTTTCAGGTTTACTCGGCAAAGGAGGCAGCGCCATCACGACACCAGCTTTACAAATATTTGCAGGTATCAATCCGTTTGCTGCTTTAGCTTCTCCCCTGCCTGCTACTTTACCCACTACCCTCTCGGCTTCTGTTGCGTATAGCAAGGAAAATCTGATCAATAAAAGAGTGGTTATCACAGCATTTTACTGGGAATACCGGCAACATTCATAGGATCTTTTTTTAGTGACTGGCTTGGCGGCGACATGTTAATGATCCTGACTGCCATTTTTGTGCTGTCATTAGGCGTTTCCTTTTTTCTCATCACTTCACCACCTGAGTTTGAGGGATTGAATAAAATCCCGGTCTGGAAAATAGCAACCGTTGCCCTTTCTGTTGGTTTTCTGTCAGGGTTGCTCGCTAATAGTGGCGGCGTTTTATTTGGACCGTTATTTATCCGTTTTTTAAAAATGCCTACCAAACCCGCATTGGCTTCAAGTTTGCTTGTGGCAGCGGGGCTGGCAATTCCCGGCACCATTGCACACTGGTATTTAGGTCATATTAACTGGTACGTTGTTTTATTATTATCCATCAGTTCCATTCCTTTTTCTTACCTCGGTGCAAGAGTTGCACTTCGGTTAAAAAATGTCATCCTGGAAAGGATTTTTGGAATAATGCTCGTAGTTTTTGGGGCATTTGACCTTTGGTATAGTATTGTTCATTAGAAATCAATTACAGCACCTCTTTTAATTCTTCAATTTTTGTCGTTGACGATTAGCATGATATTGCTCCAGAGATATTTATTTAATGTAAGATAGTAATCGCCCGTCGACGAAAAGTGTAACTCGCGATGTTACTCATAACATTACAACCGTCGAACGACTCTTGACGGCAGCATAATCAGTGCTTTTAAAAATGCAAAAATTCCATCGACAGCGATTCCTAAAATTCTGAACGGCAACAGAAACAGCCAGATGATGGGATAAAGCACCAATGCCAGGATGGCCAGTGGCCAGCAGCAGATAAAAAGTAATATGAACAACAGCAAAGTGATCATCGGTCAAAGATAATCTGTCTATAAGCAAACGCTGCACAAAATGGAAAAGCGGCAAATTTGTTTGTTTACTGGTAGATCAAAAGGTAACATCTTTTCGAAAAGATGGCTTTTTTTATAAGAAGGAAATTGTTCCTGAAAACGTGCTACTAGCGCAGCAATTTGTGAATGAGCTTCTTCTTTTGAATACAGGCAGTTTGGTTGATAAAATAAAGAGTTATCAAATTTAAAGGAGATATTTTATTTGTATGGGCAATCCCTTGCGGTTGCCCTTTTATTGTAAATGGGCAGGGGTAAACCCCGCCCCTACGATTTGTCCCATTTATCGATATTGTTATTTCGTAGGGGCAATCCCTTGCGGTTGCCCTTTTATTGTAAATGGACAGGGGTAAACTCCGCCCCAACGGTTTGTCCCATTTAT
>JAICYZ010000100.1 GCA_025933935.1 Chitinophagaceae bacterium | reverse complement strand
TGTCGGGGCGGCAAGATTCGAACTTGCGACCTCCACATCCCAAATGTGGCGCGATAACCGGGCTACGCTACGCCCCGAAGCTCCTTTCAAACAAAGAAAAACCGGCGGAGAGGGAGGGATTCGAACCCTCGGTACAGGTTTAAGCCCGTACAACGGTTTAGCAAACCGGCCCTTTCGGCCACTCAGGCACCTCTCCTTCCTTTATTTAATTAAGGGTTGCAAAAGTAACATTTGCATTTGAAAAAAGAAAATTAAAATTGCAATCATTTCTTCTCGAAAAAAAAACCGCGATTTTTTTTTAAACACCGTTTTATTTTAAATAATTTTTACAGTAAAAGAACAAATAACTACTATTCGCATTTTCTTTTTTAGAGAAAGAACGGTCTTTTTAGCCCACCATTTCCGGCTCCAAAGAAGACTTTTTTCTTTCTCCAATCTGCTGGCGCCACATGGCATAATACAAGCCTGTCTTCTCAAGCAATTCCTGATGGCTGCCTGTTTCTATGATTTCACCTCTTTCCAATACATAAATCCGGTCGGCGTGCATAATCGTACTCAGCCGATGAGCGATTAATATGGTGATCTGTTCTTTTTGAGAAGAAACATTTTTTATTGTGTTCGTAATTTCTTCTTCCGTCAATGAATCCAGAGAAGAAGTTGCCTCATCAAAAATCAACAAATGAGGATGTCGCAACAATGCCCGGGCTATAGATAATCGTTGCTTTTCTCCTCCTGAAACTTTCACGCCTCCTTCTCCGATTAAAGTATCCAACCCTTTATCCGCACGCGCCATTAACGTATTACAAGCTGCCTTTTTCAGCACGTCTAACATGTCTTTATCAGTTGCAGAAGGATTCACAAAAAGTAAATTTTCTCTTATAGTTCCGGCAAATAGTTGAGTATCCTGCGTTACAAATCCGATCTGTGTCCTTAGAATATCAAAATCGATGTCTTGCCGGTTGATATGATTATACAAAATTTCTCCCTGCTGAGGAATATATAAGCCGACTAACAATTTTACCAATGTAGTCTTACCCGAACCGGAAGGCCCAACGAAAGCAATGGTTTCTCCTTTTCTTACTTTAAAACTGATATCAGCCAAAGCCGGTAACTGGGCAGATTTATGCTTAAATTTTACGTTGCGGAATTCGAGCGATTCTATATTTTTTATGATTTCGGGAGTGGACGGTTTTATTTCAGGCTCTTTCAACATCAGGCTATGAAAATTTCCTAAAGAAGCTTCTGCTTCGCGGTAAGAAATAATGATATTTCCTATTTCCTGCATCGGGCCAAAAAGAAAAAAACTATAAAAGGTCAAAGAAAGATATTGTCCCGGAGTGATCGAGTTCTTAAAAATTAACCACAATAAAGTGAACGTAATAATCTGTTGCAGAAAATTAACCATAGTGCCTTGTATAAAGCTTAATGTGCGGATGCTTTTTACTTTACGCAGCTCAAGATTTAAAATTTTAAAGGTATTATTGTTAAGCCTGTTCACTTCCTGGTTCGTTAATCCGAGGCTTTTTACCAATTCAATATTTCTGAGAGATTCAGTAGTAGAACCTGCTAAAGAATTCGTTTCGGTAACAATTGTTTTTTGAATAATCTTTATTTTTTTGCTGAGCAAACTCGTAACCACTGCTATGAAGACAATCCCAACCACATACACGGGCATTATGATCCAATTAAGTTGAAATGCATAAATGGATACAAAAACAATACTCACGATGATGATAAAAAAAACGTTGATGAAATTGGTAATGAACTTTTCAGTGTCTGCCCGCACTTTCGTTAATATGGATAAAGTTTCGCCGCTGCTCTGATCTTCAAATTCCTGGTAAGGCAATCGCATGCTGTGTCGCAGTCCATCTGTAAAAATAGTAGCGCCAAACTTTTGAACAAGTACATTTCCAAAATAATCCTGAAACGCTTTGGCAATGCGGCTTACCATTGCTGTTCCGATTAACAGCAACAGAAAAAAAAGCAAGCCATGATACGCCCCTTTTCCAAAGAAAAATTCAGTCTGATTGCGCGGGGTTTTGTCCGGAAAAACATGTGGATGATTTGCAAATAAATCCAGGATCCTACCGGAGATCCAGGGAGCAAATAGTGAAAAGACCTGGTTCATTGCAGCAAGAAACAGTGCTAACGCAATTAACCATTTATATGGTTTTAAATATGCTAATAAAATTTTCATGGGGCAAAATTAAACGATTGCAGCTTTTGCAAGCTGATTATATGAGTAGAAGGAAAATCGAAATTCACAATATCATCCGGCCCATCCCTCTCTGTCGAGGCTTCGATATTGTATGGCTTCAGCGAGATGCTCCGGTTTTATTTCTTCACTTCCTGAAAGGTCGGCAATGGTGCGGCTTACTTTTAAAATGCGGTCATAAGCCCGTGCTGAAAGATTTAATTTTTCCATCGCTATTTTCAAAAGATTAGATCCTACCTGAGAAATTACACAAATCTCTTTTAACATTTTACTGCTCATTTGGGCGTTGCAATACACACCGGCATTGTTCTTATATCGATCGGCCTGGATTTCTCTTGCCCGGATTACACGTTCACGGATGTTCTCGCTTTTTTCAAAATCCTGGGTAGATGACAATTCGCTAAATGCAACCGGAGTCACTTCCACGTGAAGGTCGATTCTGTCGAGCAAGGGCCCTGAAATTTTATTCAGATATTTTTGAACTGCACCAGCCGGGCAGCTGCATTCTTTGTCAGGATGATTGTAATACCCGCAGGGACAAGGATTCATAGAAGCAATCAACATGAAACTTGAAGGAAAATCCAATGCGACTTTTGCCCGCGAAATGGTAACTCTTCTTTCTTCCATCGGCTGCCGCATTACTTCCAAAACGGTTCTTTTAAATTCCGGTAATTCATCTAAAAATAAAACACCATTATGAGCCAATGAAATTTCACCAGGCTGTGGCAAGCCGCCGCCTCCCACTAACGCAACATCAGAAATGGTATGATGCGGTGAACGAAATGGCCTTTTCGAAATCAAAGTGGCATTCTCCGGTAACTTGCCGGCAACGCTGTGAATTTTGGTTGTTTCCAAGGCCTCCTGTAAAGTGAGCGGTGGAAGAATTGTTGGCAAACGCTTCGCCAGCATCGTTTTACCAGCTCCCGGTGGTCCTATTAAAATTGCATTATGACCACCGGCCGCGGCTATTTCCAAGGCCCGTTTTATATTTTCCTGTCCTTTTACATCACTAAAATCTATTTCAAAATCACTTTGTGCGTGTGCAAATTCTTCGCGGGTATTCACGATCATAGGTTGAATGGAATTCTCATCAATAAAAAAATCAATAACATCTTTAATGTGACTCACACCATACACGCGCAAGTTATTGACCATCGCTGCCTCACGTGCATTTTCTTTTGGAAGAATTAATCCTTTAAAGCCTTCTTTACGTGCCTGTATCGCAATGGGCAACGCGCCTTTGATGGGCCGCACAAACCCGTCAAGGCTGAGCTCGCCCATGATTACATAATCGGTTAATTTTTTGGCATTTTCCAATTGTTCACTTGCTCCCAATGTAGCCATTGCAATCGGCAAATCGAATGCAGTACCGCTTTTACGAATATCTGCCGGCGCCAGATTTACAACTACTTTTGTTCGGGGAAAATGATAACCATTCGCCTTGATGGCACTTTCCATCCGCTCAAGGCTTTCTTTTACTGCATTATCTGCAAGACCAACAATTGAAGTGAATTTTCCGCCACTCACATTTACTTCTACCGTAATTGTGATTGCCTCTACCCCATAAACAGCACTGCCAAAAGTTTTGACTAACATTGATAATAAATTGTCGGAATGAAAATAAGGAAAATAATGCGGATACAGAACTGAAAATTCTTCAATAGAAATTATTCCTTTTATCCTTGCTCAAAAATTTAACAACCGGAATTAGAAATGCGCAAATTTATTGCCCTGCTGCAAACTATTTGGGAAGATTCCTAATGATCAACTGGAAACGTGTATTCAGATTCACCTGGAAATTATGCTGACTTAAAATTTCTTTTGCCGGATCATCTTCCAGAATCACCTGCGCTAAATGCATCGCCAATGTGGATCCACTGATTACGTTGCCAACTTTGCCGTCAATGAATTCAATTTTAAATTTATAACCGGCCTTACGGGCTGTGCCGGCTCTTTCGAAATCAATCCGGTTCAGGTCGAGAGTCTGTTCTTCGTTTAAAGACTTTTTCAATAAAATTTTGATGATGGGCAAATATTTTTTCCAGATGTGATTATACATTTAAGATTATAATTTTTTAAAAAATTTTCAGTTACTTACATCCGGATTCTGGACAGCACTTATAAACAAATTTAAATACAAGCTGATAAAATTAAGACAAATTTTTTATCTATGTTGAATTTTTGGTTTTTTGACAATAAAATTAAACTCAAATCCTTCAAAAAAAACTGCTCTAAAACGAAATTTTCACAAAATAAATTCATTTAAAAGCACCAGTTTTGCAAAAAATCCGCTGCTTTATTTAAAAAACCGTTTATAATTAATAGCTGAGTTAGATTAACTATTCATTAAATTTGTGGCTGTCAACAACTTAATAATAAGGAATGGCATTTATTGATATTAAATTTCCAAGGTCATTTTATCGCGCACTGCGACTTCCTGCAAGTTCACCAAAAAGACAACAGCTAAAGGTTTTAAAAAAATTACTAAAAAGAGCGCGTTTTACCGAATTTGGGCAACAATATCTTTTCGATCAGATCCTTTTAAGCAAACATCCCGGAAAAAATTTTCAACGGGTAGTACCGACATTTAATTACGATAAAATCTTCAGGGAATGGTGGTTCAGAGCGTTGGATGGAAAACCGGATGTTTGTTGGCCGGGAACGATCAAATTTTTCGCGTTAAGCAGCGGTACCAGCGAAGCATCCAGCAAATACATCCCGATTACCAAAGAATTGATTCGTGCCAATACTCTTACTAGTTTCCGGCAATTGATCAGTCTTGCCTCATATAATAATGTACCAAAAAAATATGTCGGAAAAGGATGGCTAATGCTTGGTGGAAGCACACATTTACAAAAAAGCACGACTTATTATGCCGGCGATTTGAGTGGCATCCAGGCAAAAAATATCCCGTTCTGGTTCCAGGGAATGTATAAACCGGGCAAAAAAATTGCCAAAGAAAAAGACTGGTCAAAAAAACTGGAAGAAATTGTTGAAAAGGCACCGGAATGGGACATCGCTTTTTTAGTAGGCGTGCCGGCATGGGTTCAGCTGTGTATGGAAAAAGTGATTGCCCGTTACAATCTGAAAAACATTCATGAAATCTGGCCAAATCTTGCTTTCTATGTTCACGGAGGCGTGGCTTTGGAGCCGTACAAAAAAGGCTTCAATAAGCTCTTAGGCAAACCCATTACTTACATCGAAACTTACCTGGCAAGCGAAGGTTTTCTTGCTTATCAAAACCGGCAACATGCAAATGGAATGCGGCTGGCAACGAACAACAATATCTTTTTTGAGTTTGTTCCTTTCGACCAGAATAACTTTGATATAGATGGAAACATGGTTGAAAATCCGCAAACATTAATGGTTCACGAAGTAGAGAAAAATAAAAATTATGCAATTCTGATCAGCACCAATGCAGGAACGTGGCGCTATCTTATCGGTGATACTGTTCAGTTTGTGGATGTAGAAAAGTGTGAAATCGTCATTACCGGACGCACACGACATTTTTTAAGTCTTGTGGGAGAGCATTTAAGTGTTGATAATATGAATAAAGCAATAAACCTCGTCAGCGAAGAGCTGAATATTTCTATTGGTGAATTTACCGTTGCGGGCGTTCCTCACGGCAATTTTTTTGCACATCACTGGTATATTGCCACTGATGATCATGTAAATTCTGAAACACTGAAAGTATTGATCGATAAAAAACTGAAAGAATTGAATGATGATTATGAAGTGGAAAGAAATCATGCTTTAAAAGAAATTTTTGTAGACGTACTAAGTGAAGAAACTTTTATGGATTTTATGCGCTACAAGGGCAAAGTTGGCGGCCAGCATAAATTTCCACGTGTTTTAAAAGGCAAAATGCTCGATGAATGGCAAAAGTTTTTAAAACAAGCCCGTGCCTGATCTGGTGGTTTAAAGGCAGGATGCCAACCTGTTAACTAATACGATAATCGAAATCCGTTGATTTAATTATCTCTATAAATCTTCTTTTACTATCTTTAATTTTTTAAACTGCTTCTTATTTAAAATTAAAACGTTTTATTTCTAAATGGTAGATATTATTGAAGCAATACTGAAAGGATTGGCAATCGGATTGTTGCTGGTAATATCAGTAGGGCCGGTCATATTTACCGTCATCAAACAAAGTATCAATAACGGAAGAGCCGGTGGTTTTAGCTTCGTAATCGGTGTATGGGTCAGTGATTTTCTCCTGGTTGTTTTAAGCAATCTTTTTTCAGAACTGGTTACTACCCTGCTTGATTTTAAAGTGCAGATCGGTATTGCCGGAAGTGCTTTTTTAATTAGTATGGGCATTTATTATATTTTCTTCAAAAAAGTTCATCTTCATCCGGAAGATTTGGCCCTTCCACCTTTAAAAAGCAGCGATCACGCAAAAATAGCCTTACAAGGTTTTTTATTAAATACATTGAACCCTGCAGTGATGGCATTTTGGCTCACTGCTGCTACTGCCATTGCAGTTTCACATAGTATTCGCGACAGGATCATTATTTTTGCTACCGCCCTGATTTTAAACATGTCGGCAGACATTGTAAAAGTTTCTATCGCTGGCAAGCTGAGTAAAAAATTGACGATAAAAAATATCCGGCTGATCAATAAAATATCCGGATTAATATTGGCGGTGTTTGGAACGGTTCTTCTTTTTGGAGTTTTGTTTTTTGTGAAAAAATTGTAACATCATGCGTTTTCTTTTTGTATTATTTACTGCCTTTTTTTTTGTTTCATCCTGCGCGGCCCAAAATGACCTGCTCATTCTAAAAAAAAATAACCGAACAGTAGAATCCTTTTATCCCGGTAGCGAAATGGATTTTTCTACAAACGCACGTTACTATGAAGCATCTGTCACATCCATAGCAAAAGATTCTGTTTTTTTGGTTCAATACGATGTAAGGCGCGTTTATACCAACCTCGGGGTTTTTGTTTTAGATACGGTTGCTCAATATCACTTTGGAATTAATTATCACGATATTATTTCTTTTGGTAAGACCAGGAAAAATTTTGACTGGAACAGTTCCGGCGCCGCGCTTTTTGGCGGAGGTGTTTTGTTAACTACCGCTGGTTTGGTTACCTGGATTTTTGCAAAACCAAATACCCGTTATTATGCAAGGCCCGAATTGGTTATTGGAGCCGCTGCGCTTGCCGGTGTTGGTTATTTGCTTATGAAAAGCGGGAATAAAACAATGCTTTTAGGGAAAAAATACAAGCTCCATTATATTAAAATGAAATAGCAATTAATTCTTTGGCGGACAAAAAACCATACTTTAGAAAACGCGGTTTAATACGAAGACTGGCTCGTACTTTTTTAAAAATCATCTTATACGGATTTCTATTTTCGCTGTTTTACATTGTCTTATGCAAATGGGTAAATCCGCCAATTACTATTACCCAAATCAATAGCTTGATAACCGGAAGCGGCCTTCATCGTGATTACATCAACTATGATGAAATGGGTGTGAATATTAAACTTGCAGTGCTGGCAGGAGAAGATCAGTTGTTTCCGGATCACAACGGTTTTGATTTCAAAAGCATTCAAAAAGCGATGAAGCACAATCAGAAAAGTAAATCCCTGCGGGGCGCAAGCACGATCAGCCAGCAGGTTGCAAAAAACGTTTTTCTTTGGCAGCATGGTGGTTATTTTCGTAAAGGACTGGAAGTATATTTTACTTTTATGATAGAACATATCTGGGGTAAAAAAAGAATTCTTGAAATGTATCTTAATGTAGCTCAAACCGGCAACGGAATTTTTGGCGTAGAAAGCGCATCAATGCATTATTTTAAAAAAGCTTCAAAAAATTTATCCAGGAAAGAAGCCGCCATGATCGCTTCATGTCTTCCTAATCCGGTATTATTTACCATACAGCCCATGTCTGCAAGAGTAGCGTATCGTTATCCGTGGATCATGCGCCAGATGAATAATTTACAAGCCGATCCTGATATTCAGGCATTACTGCAATAAAAATTTTCATTTTCTTCTCTTCTGTTCAGCAAACAAAAGAATAATTGTGATTCTTATTTTTAAAAAGAAGTATTTTTAGAAATAAAAATTACAAACCAAAATGAACATCAAAATAAAAAGAGTGTATGAAAAACCTGACCCAAAAGATGGTTTCCGGATTCTAGTGGATCGCTTGTGGCCGCGCGGGTTAACGAAAGAAAAAGCAGCAGCGGATCTTTGGTTAAAAGATATTGCCCCATCTACAGAGCTACGCAAATGGTTCAATCATGATGCTGAAAAATGGAAGGAATTTCAAAAAAAATATCAGCAGGAATTAAAAGAAAATAAAGAAGCTGTTTCCGTCTTAAAAGAACATTTGAAACAAGGGCCGGTTACATTGTTATATGGCGCAAAAGACGAGGAACACAATGAAGCTGAGGTGATTAAGGAATTCTTTTCTTAAATTTCAGGAAGGCATAATAAAGAATAGCCACGTTGTTTTTTAATATGTTGTATTAAAACTTCTGCAGGAATATGCAAAACGTCATTCAATTTACGAATCATTTTCAAGCTTAATTTTCTTTTACCCGATAATATTTCTGATTTACGGGAACTGCTTCTTCATATTGTTCGTCATTTTTTATAGGACTTAACACGAGTTATTTTTTTAGCGTCTATTCTAATATTTTCTGTTCCTAAAAAATACAACATTTTCTTACATCAAATCTCTTTTTTCTCTTTTGTATTTGGAATTGCTTTACTTACCTTTGCAGCCTTAAAAAAACGAAAAAATATGGTTGACATAAAACCCGATGAAATTTCGGCAATTCTCAAAAGCCAACTAAGCAATCTGGATGTAGAATCCAATCTTGAAGAAATAGGAACTGTGTTGCAGGTGGGCGATGGTATTGCCCGCATTTATGGTTTAAATAATGTAAGTTCAGGTGAGCTGGTTGAATTTGCAAATGGTGTAAAAGCAATCGCTCTGAACCTGGAAGAAGACAATGTGGGCGTAGTTCTCATGGGAGAAAGCGGAAACATTAAAGAAGGCGATACTGTAAAACGCACTGGCAAAATCGCTTCTATAAAAGTAGGTGACGGACTTGCCGGCCGTGTTATTAATACACTCGGCGAACCGATTGATGGTAAAGGCCCGATTACCGGCGAATTGTATGAAATGCCATTGGAACGTAAAGCTCCGGGGGTTATTTTTCGTGAGCCGGTAAAACAACCGCTCCAAACCGGTATTAAAGCCATTGATGCGATGATTCCAATCGGCCGTGGACAACGTGAATTGGTAATTGGAGACCGTCAAACCGGAAAAAGCGCCATTTGTATTGATACCATTATCAATCAGAAAGAATTTTATAAAGCCGGAAACCCGGTTTATTGTATATATGTAGCGATCGGACAAAAAGCTTCTACCATTGCAAACGTGATGAAAGTTTTGGAAGATAATGGCGCAATGGAATATACAACTATTGTAGCTGCTTCTGCCTCAGAACCTGCACCGTTACAGTTTTATGCTCCTTTTGCCGGTGCTGCTCTTGGCGAATTCTTCCGTGACACAGGCCGTTCTGCTTTAATTATTTTTGATGATCTGAGCAAACAGGCAGTGGCTTATCGTGAAGTTTCTTTATTATTGAAAAGGCCTCCCGGACGTGAAGCGTATCCTGGTGATGTATTTTACCTGCACAGCCGCTTGCTGGAAAGAGCAGCGAAAATTGTATCAAAGGATGAGATCGCAAAGAAGATGAATGATCTACCTGAAAATATCAAACATTTGGTAAAAGGTGGTGGCTCTTTAACGGCATTGCCTATCATCGAAACACAGGCTGGTGACGTTTCTGCTTATATTCCTACCAATGTGATTTCTATTACAGATGGCCAGATATTTTTGGAAGGAAACCTGTTCAACGCCGGTATTCGCCCGGCAATTAACGTGGGTATATCTGTAAGCCGTGTAGGTGGAAATGCACAGATTAAATCCATGAAAAAGGTAGCGGGAACACTGAAACTTGACCAGGCTTTGTATCGCGAAATGGAAGCATTCTCTAAGTTTGGTGGCGACCTCGATGCTGCTACAAAATCAGTTTTGGATAAAGGAGCAAGAAACGTGGAAATTTTAAAACAACCACAGTTTTCTCCATATCCGGTAGAAAAACAGGTAGCCATTATCTATCTGGGAACAAACGGATTGATCAGTAATGTTGCTGTAAAAAAAGTTCAGGATTTTGAAGAACAATTTTTATTGGAAATGGAAACCAAATTCCCTGAAGTTCTCGCAGAATTTAAAAAAGGAAATTTACCTGAAGAAGGAATTAAAAAGATGGTGGAGCTGGCAAAACAAATTTCAGTTCAGTTTGAATAAACAAGTACTTCATTTACGATTAAAAGGGAGATTTTTTCTCCCTTTTTTATTTAGTAATACCAATATTAACGCAAACTTTCATGAATAGTTAAGATTCTTCTCTTAATTTCCTGATCTTTTCTAACTGTATTACATCAATTTGATCCTTCAGCCGATTTACAGCCTTTTTATTTGCTATCATTTGATTAATGTGTAGAAATGGATGATTAATGTGTAGAAATGGAACTTTGACTTCATCAATTTCTGCAATCGCAGCCATCTCCAAACATTCAGAAAAGCTAAAGTCTTCTAATCCTTTCATGTCAATCATGATGTCTAACCGAAATCCGTTCATTAATTGAAAGTCTGCCCATCCCGGAACATATTGCATTCTGTCGAGCATAAAATAATCGCCCATCTCACATTCAATAAATGCAGATCTTAAGTTTTGTCTATTAATAGCGGTGTCTTCAATCCAAATATCCATATCGCCGGTAAAACGCTGGTATCCATGTAAATTAATTGCATAACCGCCAACCATTATATACCTTACCTGATTGTTTTGCAAGGCTTTCCAAAACTTCAATATTTCGTTGTCAAATATATCCACGAAAATTATTTGCTTTTGTTGATGTAGGGCTTGTAGGTAATCTTTGCTTTTTTCATCGTTTGCCCTACTTTATATAATCGCGTAGCTATCAGGAATCGTTCTTTATATGAACGTTTTAATGCTTGCCTTAAAAGGTCCATTTCCGCCTTTTCATAATCAGGTAAAGACGCATCAGTATTTTTATTCGCTTCAGCCATAATTTTTTTTAAAGGAATAGAAATACAAATTTCATCAATTTACACGAATTATTTTATACTGTTAATTACCCTGATTGTAAACTCTTTTGAAAGTGAAAACAGGAAAAAGCCTTATTTGTTTATTTGCTGTCATTCTGTTTATAAAAATTCAAAAGCAGGTATTTAACCCATCAATAAAAAAATTACCGGTTTTTTATGCAAATCGATCTTTTCGTTTTTCCATTCTGCAATGCTTTTTGTTTTGACAGATTCATTTGCAGAGGTTAACTCTGCTGCAATACACAATCGTGTAGATGGGTGGCAATTTTGCAAAAGTGTTTCCACCATTTTATTATTACGATAAGGCGTTTCAATAAAAATTTGTGTACATTTTCTCCTGGCTGATTCCTCTTCAATTTGTTTTATTTTTTTTATCCGCTCTGCATTATCGATGGGTAAATAACCCAAAAAACAAAAATATTGCCCGTTAAAACCACTTGCCATTAATGCGAGTAAAATAGAACTTGGCCCGACCAAAGGTTTTATTTCTACGTCCATTTTTTGTGCTTCTGCAATCAATATTTGCCCCGGATCCGCAATGCCGGGACAGCCGGCTTCGCTGATGATCGCTATGTTTTTTCCGGCTTTTATTTTCTCTTTAAAAATGTTTATTTGTTCTTCCTCAGCTTTATGAATTGCATGCCATTCGAAATGATCAATGACAATTTCTTTGTCCATTGATTTCAAAAATCGACGTGCCGTTCTTTCGTTTTCTGCAAAAATAACCTGGCAGCTTTTTACTGCAGTTATTACATAATCCGGAATGGTGTCAACCGCCTTTTCTGATAAAAATGAAGGAACGAGATAAACCATTAATTCATTTATTTAGATAGATTAAATTATTTTTTTTCTTCTCCTGCATACTCAAAGTAGCCGCAACCACAGCATATCCGGGAGCAAATATCCAACCGATAATTGGTAATATATGGATACAATAAAAGATCATTCCATTACCAATCGCTAATCCTTTATGCCGGTCTATAAAGTCAATACTTTCGGTAGCAGAAAGGCCTTTTCGTTCATTGGTATAATCCAGCATCGAGAATCCGAAATAAAAACATTCTATAAATAATGAAGCAAGCGGAGCTATCCATCCAAGTACCGGAATGAGCCCGAGAATCAGGATCGAAATGGTATAAACCGTTTGCCACAACAAGTTTCGTATTGCTATATGAATACCACGAAGAATATCTGATAAAAATCTTTTCAACGAAAACGGGTAGTCAGTGTTCAAAAGAATTGCTTCCGTTTTTTCGCTCAGGTAAGCAAATAACGGCGAGCCGATTATCAGGAATAAATATTTGAACCACGAGAAATAAAGCAACATCAGGATCAGCTGCAAAATGATTTGCCCAAAAATAAAAATGAAATTTAACCAACGTACATTTTCTCTTTGAAGCCATGCTTTTAAACCGGTTTTGGTAAAAATAAAATCAATAATAAAAGCAGTGGATTCCCAAAAAAAATAAATACCGACAACAAAAAGTATCGCATAAATAATTCCCGGAATCAATATCCATTTCCACAATTTATTTTTGACAATAAACCGGTGCGCTTTAAAATAAGAAGAGATGGCAATAATGATTTCTTCCAGCAATTGTTGATCGTTGAATCATTTAATGATGTTGCCAAACAAATATAATTTACTTT
>JAICYZ010000372.1 GCA_025933935.1 Chitinophagaceae bacterium | reverse complement strand
TTTTAAATGATTTAAAAAAAATCATTTGCGGCAAATGTAAAATGAAATAAAAGGAAATAAGTTGTCAGCCGATTTTATTGCCCGATACCCGCAGATTATTTTGAACATTTCTAACGCCTGATACATTTTCGACGAGGTTTTCTGCACGCCGTTTTTCAAAACGCGTATCAACGGTTCCTGATAAAATAAGCTCACCATCTTTTACATCCAGGTCAATATTTGAAGCATCAATTAATGAATCATCCATCAACCGGTCAGAAGCATCTTCTTTAATCCTTTCTATAGACCGGTTGTAATTTTTAGGACCTTTCCCACGATGCGGCCCTTCGGGCATCGTGTAATTCCTTTTTTTGTGGCCATAAAAATCATTGTTTTTATACGGATGTTCGGGAGGATAAACAGGAGGCCGCTCATTAGTCCTTTCCAATTCATCCTGACGGTAATAGCGATCACTGTAATTGTCGGTGTAATACCTCATATTCAAATCATTATTACCAGATTCATTAATTTTTCCCAAATAATAATTCTGATCGCGCGGATCATAATTCCAGCTTGAATCTTTATACTCGTCTGATTCATGCCAATCGCCTTCGTAAGGATTCCATTTGTAATCTCTCATGTCTTTTTGTTTTTAAATGAATAATAAAAATGAATAAGAAAAAATTATTCCTGATTTTTTTAAGAAAAAAGAAAGAGGAATTACCATCATATCAGTAAATCGTGTTGATATCTTTCTACAAAATCAAATTCGAAATCAGGGTCAAAAGCCGTTTTGCTGCGATAGTGGGTTTCGTTTAAAATATAAGCAAAAATTATTTTTTAATTTGAATTTATAAATGATAACTTTATTCAATAGAACTGCTTTTCATAGTCCTGTTCTATTCCTCAGACTCCACAAGAAAACAAGATCAATCATCTTTTGAGCAACTGCTGTTCATTCAATTTTATCATTTAAAAAATTCAGGTCATGAAAAATTTATTTTTTGCAGCAGGCATAATCGTATGTACGCTGCTGAGTTGTTCTTCATCAAAAAATTTTGATAAGGATGTTTGTCCTCATGTAACTAAGTCTGAAGATTATTTCAAAAGCTCAAATGCTATTTGCGAAAAAGAAGCAGTGGCTATGATAAACCGATTTCCAAGACACAAAACACGCTTTAACAGGAAAAATAATTTAAGTAACTCTTGGTCATCGTTCGATCTTCATGATTTGCAAAATTTGTCAGATCACATTGCGCACATCGATAGCATAAAGATATATTTTGCCGGTCAGATAATCAGAAACAGAGACACTTTTCGATATCCAACTTATGTTATGCAAATAAAGCTGAAAAATGTTGACAAAAACCTGGCGAATCAATTCCAATATATCAAAGCGCCGCTCTATTGCCCTCCACCAGAAAGTTGCACTTTAGCTAGGCAATGACCATAACCTCTTACAACAATACAGCATCATTTTTACCATATAAATTAATACGTCATGAAAAAATTATTTATAGCAGCTGGAATCACCGTTTGTACGCTTCTTGGTTGTTCATCCTCTAAAGATATAAAGGGGCCATTTCCTAAGCCAACGAAAGCTGAGGATTTTTTTACTAGTCCAAATTCTATATCAAAAAAACAAGGGGAGGCAATGATACAGCAGTTTCCAAAACATAAGTATCATTTCACTCATAAAAAGCGGTTACTAAACACATTTTCGTATTTCGATCCTGCAGACATAAGAAATGTGTTTACGAGCCCTAATGTGGATTCAGTATTTTTTGTCTTGTCTGCACTAGTAGATACAGGAGTAAAACATTTTCCAACAGTTATTATGGTGATAAAAATAAAAAGTGGTATTCCTATTGTTTTTAAAGATGGGAGGCCTTCAGAGTGGACTTTCATTCAGGTTGCAAACAGGGAAATTGCAACTTTCAATACGATACAATATATTAAGGGAACTGGATATTGTCCTCCGCCATCGCCGTGTGCTGCAAAATCGGCTGAATAATCACAACAAAGCAGTGTCTTCTTCCAACTCTTCTTTTCCTGAAGATGACTTTTTCAGGTTTTTCCACCAGCGTTTAAAAGCAACGCCTGAACGGACTTCTATAAGCTTTTTAGATGCGAGCAATGCAATCAGATTGCGCTCAAGAAAGTGCTGACACGGAGCAAGCATTCCTATTATTCCAATTTTTATCAGCCATATTTTTAACGGCTGGTGATTGACTGTGTCTTTGATAAAGAACTGGTCTATCAGCAACACAATAAATTCAAATAAAGAGATAAAGAAAAAGTACCCCATGATTTTTACAGTCGTTTTGGAGACCTGGAAAGAGCCTACAAAAAGCATTAAAAAAAATACGACGACCAACACCAAAGTAATCATCATGAATTGAATATTCTTATGAATATTTTCTTTCTGCTGTTGCAGCATTAAGTCCAGTTCGTGCTGCCTTTTTTCGCGGTCCACCTTCATCAAAGCAATATCTTTTTCTTTTGAAAAAGTTCTTAAAAGTTCCCTGTTTGAATCTGCCTGCTTTTTGAAGATAAAAGCATTTTTAAAATCATTTTGCTTTTCATATAAACTGCTCAGCGAATCAGAAAAAGCTAAAACATAAGTGCGGTTATTTATTTTTTCACTTATGCGCAATGCTTTCAAATAGTAATCAATGGCTGTTGAATAATCGTTTTTTAAAGCATAGCTTTCGGCTATCTGGCTATAAATTTCACATTTCGTTTGCTCGTCAAATTTTTTTTCAAACTCAGGTAACGCAAGCAGGTAATAGTGTAAAGCGGAATCCGGTTCATTTGAAAAAAAATAGACATGTCCCAGAGCCTGGTAATATCTTCCGACGCCACTGTTCAAAAAGCTCTGTTTCAAATCCGGGTCGTTTTTCAGGTAATCCAAAGCCTTTTGCTGGTCTTTCTCCACCACATAAGTGTAAGCAAACTTGTGCCTTTTGGCAATAATGGAATATTTATAAAGTTTCATAGAATCTGCGATACGGATTGCTTGGTCAAGATAAAATCCTTCATCGGTTAAACGGGATAAATCCAGATAGTCGGAAATCAGACCTTCACCATTGCCTTTTTCTTTGTTTAATACCCGGCTTTTAATTAATTCTTCTTTTGCCAAATCATCACTTCCGAGG
>JAICYZ010000140.1 GCA_025933935.1 Chitinophagaceae bacterium | reverse complement strand
TTCCACAGGAAATCGGAAGAGTGCTCCTCAACTTATTTAATAATGCTTTCTATACAGTGAGTGAAAAGCAAAAAGCGCTCAATAAAATGGTAAATGCAGAAAGCGGAACGCAATATGCAGAAAGCAAGCGGTATGAACCAACTGTTTCTGTAAGTACAAAGAAAATGGACGGGAAAGTGGAAATTTGTGTAAAAGACAATGGCAGCGGCATTCCACAAAGCATTATTGATAAAATCTTCCAACCTTTTTTTACCACAAAGCCAACGGGAGAAGGGACTGGATTGGGTTTATCATTATCCTATGATATTATTAAAGCACATGGAGGAGAATTAAAAGTGGAAACAGATACAGAAGGAGAAGGCACGGAATTTATTATTTTATTACCGACAGGAATCGAGTAACTTTTGACAACAAAGAGCCAGATAAGTAAAAAAGTCGATTGATAAGAATAGCTTTTGGAAGACAGGTTGAAGAAAATTAAAAACAACATTATTAAAAACAACACGACAATGAAAGTTTTAGTAGTAGACGATGAGGCTGACATGAAAACGCTGTTTGAGCAACGCTTTAGAAAAGAAATCAAAAGCGGGGAAATGGATTTTATTTTCGCGAATAATGGTAACGAAGCGCTTCAATATCTGAACCGCCAAAACCATGAATTTGTATTAATTTTATCGGACATCAATATGCCGGGAATGAGCGGGCTCGAATTGCTGGAACATATCAAACAAAAATACCAGTCTCCACCCCCCAAAGTGATGATGATAACTGCATATGGTGATGAATATAATTATAACCAGGCTATGAAACTTGGCGCTGATGACTTTCTGACAAAACCACTGGATTTTAATACATTAAAAGAAAAATTAAAAAAAAGTGAATAATGGCAAAAATATTAGTCGTTGACGACGAGACCGATTTGGAAGTACTGATAAAACAAAAGTTTCGCCGCCAGATACGTGAACAGAAATACGAATTTACTTTTGCAAGCGATGGAAACGATGCTTTGAAAAAACTGGAACAACATCCGGATACGGAGATTGTATTGAGCGATATCAATATGCCGGGAATGGATGGGCTGACACTAATTGGCAAACTAACGGAAGATAACCCGCTGATTAAATCGATTATCGTTTCTGCTTACGGTGATATGGAAAATATTCGCACAGCCATGAACCGCGGCGCTTACGACTTTTTGTGCAAACCAGTAAACTTTGAGGACCTTGATGTCACCATCCAAAAAACAATGCGTTACGTAAACCAGCTTCGTGAAACCGTAGAAGCGATTCGTGAAAATAATATCTTGAAAATGTATGTTGATAAAAACGTATTAAACTTTATGAACAGCCGCGAATTTGAATCGTCATTGCTGCTGAGTGAAAACATAGAAGGCAGTGTCGCTTTTATTGACATTTGTAATTTTACCGCGATCACAGAAAAAGAACCGGCCGATGTTGTGGTAAAACTGCTGAACCGTTATTTTGATGTAATGGTAAAAGAAATTATTGCCCAGGATGGATACATTGATAAATTTATGGGAGATGCCATCATGGCGATTTTCCGGGGGAAATTTCACCTGGACAGGGCGATTGACGCTTGCCTGGCCGTAAGAAAGCAAATAGAAAAATTGCCACAACTTGCAGAAGGTTTGTCGTTCTTGCCTAAACTATCTATTGGTATAAATTGCGGAGAAATGATTTCGGGAAACATCGGTTCTGCGAATTTACGCAGGCTTGATTATACTGTTATCGGCGACACCGTAAATACTGCTCAAAGACTTCAAAGCGTAGCCAAACAAGGGCAGATTGTCATCAGCGAAGATTCTTATCAAAAAGTAAAAGATTCTTTTCATTGTGAAAAGATTGGCGAAGTATCTTTAAAACATAAAGCCCAACCGGTAACGATTTACGAAGTGGTGGATTAGCGAGTATATATTCGTCTTATTTATTGCTCCACTGATCATATAGATCCTGAAGGTAAAAAAACAAACACGAAAGAGTTTCTTCATTCCAAATATTTTAATAAAATACTTTCATCAAGCTGCAAATACACAAAGCAAAAACCTCTCATGCCACAAAAATTATTATTCCAAACGATTGCTTGTTTTTTAATGATTACGGCTCTTAGCCATTCTTCTAACGGGCAAACAGAACCAAACCGGCTTCTCAACGAACGAATTGACATCAGTCCGGATTTCCACAGTTTTGTAAATACATATTTTCTTGCAGACAGCCTTACTGCGTTTGATCCGGCTACAATGACAGGAACGGTTGAATGGCAGCGAAATCATTATGTTCGTCGCATAGCCTTTAATAATGAACTTGCGGCGCTTCAGCCTTACCAGAATAACATTTTTCCCGCACAGGAATACCAGCAGGATCCCGTTCTTCCTTTTAGCATTCAATTTGTTTCGCCAAGAACAATCAGATTGAGAATGAATACCGGACTTGTGGTAAAAGATGAAAAAGACACGTTGATGTTTGCTAAGGAGCCCGCCACCGATAAATCATGGAAATACACGAAAATAAACAATGGCTATGTTTACACCAGCGCCTTCGGTTCTGTAACCATTCGCCAATATCCGTGGCATATAGAAATAAGAGATGCGAATGGAAAATTGCTAACAGAAACTTTTCATCCAAAAGATAATAGCGGCAGTTATACTCCAATTCTTCCTTTTTCTTTTGTACAACGTTCTGCTGATTTTTCCAGAAGTATTGCTGCTTCATTTACCGCTGCTCCCGAAGAAAAAATCTTTGGCTGTGGTGAATCGTTTACCAATCTAAACAAGCATGGCCAAAAGGTGATTTTATCTACTTTCGATGCAAATGGTGTGCAAACTCCTCAAATGTATAAACCCATTCCGTTTTTTATGAGCAGCAATGGCTATGGAATGTTTATGCATACTTCCACGCCAATCACCTGCGACTTTGGGCAGGCATTCGCAGGCGTAAATACTTTGATGATCGGTGACGACCAGTTAGACCTCTTTATTTTCATTGGCGATCCAAAAGAAATTTTAAATGAATACACGGATATCACCGGCAAATCGCCGATGCCTCCACTTTGGAGTTTTGGTTTTTGGATGAGCCGCATTACTTATTCTGCAGAATCAGAAGTCAGAGATGTTGCTGCCAAGCTACGTGAAAATAAAGTTCCGGCAGACGTCATTCACCTTGATGTAGGCTGGTTCCAGACGGACTGGCGCTCCGATTTTCAATTTTCTAAAGAGCGTTTTAAAGACCCGGCAAAAATGATTAGCGATTTGGGAAAAGACGGTTTTCATATTTCGTTATGGCAGCTTCCTTATTTTGTTCCAAAAAACAATTTGTTCCCTGAAATTGTTAAGAAAGGATTCTATGTGAAAGATGCGAAAGGCAATTTACCTTATGATGATGCCATCATTGATTTTTCTAATCCCGCAGCGGTTAACTGGTATCAGCAACACATCGCTACGCTGTTAAAAATGGGCGTCGGAGCTATTAAAGTTGATTTTGGAGAAGCAGCTCCGGAATACGGTTTGTATGCATCCGGCAGAACAGGTTTTTATGAACACAATTTATACCCGCTGCGTTATAATAAAGCGATTGCAGATATTACGAAAAAAGTAACGGGAGAAAATATTATCTGGGCGCGCTCTGCATGGGCGGGAAGTCAGCGCTATCCGCTTCATTGGGGCGGTGATGCTGAAAATACTTCTTCAGCGATGCTGGCTACATTGCGCGGCGGATTATCATTTGGCTTATCGGGATTTGCTTTCTGGAGCCATGATATTGGTGGTTTTGTTTTGAAATCTCCTGAAGATCTTTATCGCCGCTGGACGCCTTTTGGATTTCTCACGTCGCATACCCGTGCTCACGGTGCGCCGCCAAAAGAACCTTGGGCTTATGGAAAAGCATTTTTGGATGAATTTCGCCTGAGTGATAATATGAAATATGAACTGATGCCTTATGTGTATGCACAGGCCAAACAATGTACAGAACTCGGTTTGCCAATGGTTCGCGCTTTGTTTGTAGAATATCCAAAAGATGCCGGTTCATGGCTGGTTGAAGATGAATATTTATTTGGTTCTGATATTTTGGTAGCGCCGTTTTTTCAGGACAGCACTTATGAAAGAGATGTTTATTTACCGAAAGGAAGCTGGATTAATTATCAGAGCGGTGAAGTGTATAACGGAGGATGGCATCACATAAAAGGTGGCAAAATTCCGGCGGTAATTTTAGTGCGTGATGGGGCGGTAATTCCGAAAGTAAAGCTGGCACAATCGACCAAAGATATTGATTGGAAAAATATCCAACTGGTTGTCTATAATTCCGGTAATTCAAATTCAACAGGATATGTTTGCCTTCCTTCAGATAATGTTTTGCGGCGTGTTTCCGTTAGCAACAAGAATGGAAAATATGTGTTGGAAAATGATCCATTGAAAGGATCTGTAAAATGGGATGTCCATTCTTATCAGGCGCAGTAGAAATAAATGGCGTTGCACAATTACATGCGGCTTCCTTAAAGAATACAAGAATTCGTTTTATTTGTTGGTTGACTGGATTCTTAAATAAATTAATGATTAGTAATTTAATAGCCAAAAGAAAAAAATGAATAAAGGTTCAGATTTTTATTATAACTTTCTGCTGTAATTCAATTATTCCTGACAAACACATTACCTGTGAAACATGCATACGTTAATGTTTCTTTCCGTATAGTCTATTGCGGAAATTCAATTTAATGTGGAAAATCATGTCAGACGAATCTTCATCCCCGAAGCCTGTTTCAATATCTACTTATTTAATCATTTCAGGAGTAAGCCTGATCGCCGCAATTGCTATTGGGTATTATTATTTTCATTCCATGAAACAAAGTGGAACAGAAAAAATGGATAACCAGGTTTTTTACCTCGTGTTGGTGCTTTTTGGAATCGCCGTAAGTGCGCTGATATTTGGCATTATGAATTCTTACGCAGCTCTTAATGGCGTGCAATCAGGTGTTACTTACAAATTTACAGGACCTGTAGTTGGCGTAATACTTACTGTTTTGGGCGGTTTTATGCTTCCAAAAGGTGGTACAGATCAGTTACTTTCTATCCATGTTTCTGACCAGGATAACAACCCAATAACGAAGGGAACTGTATCTATAACTTTTCCCCAATATCAGCGGCAAGGTTCTATTGGGAACGATGGTATGGTGGTATTTCCTCAAATACCTTCTGATCAGTTGCGCAATAAGATCATTATAAACATTGTAAGTGACGGGTATACTCCTAAAATCCTGGATACGTTGCTTTCAAATTTCGGACGTGTCGATGTCACGCTGGATCAGGCAAAAGTTATCCGCATTTCCGGTACAGTAAAAGATGCCGCTGATAATCCGATCAGGGACGTAGAAGTACAGGTTGATGGAACGCCTTATGCCGCAAAAACGATTAATGATGGAAGCTTTGATATTCCTATTCCAGGTTATCACTTTGGAGATAGAATTACGTTGGTTACTTCTCACCCGGCTTATGAAGATAAATCCAAAGAATTTGATATCGAATCCGGCGAAATTGATAAGATAGAATTTGTGCTGAACCCCGTACCCGTGAATCATTCTAAATCGAAGAAAAAATGAAACAACTTGTTTTTCTTTTGGCGTTTGTCGCCCTGCTGTCGCATAATGCAGGCGCACAGCAGGTAATCATCAAGGGAACCCTACGTTGTATGAACAATGGGGTAGCCACCTCGACAAGAGGTGCAACTAATATCGTTATTATCCCTTCCTTCAATCCGGCAGCGTCTGTAGCAACGACTACCACGCCTGAAGGTTTTTTCCAGATCAATACCGGTTGGAACGCTGCGAATCTAAAAGATAAAGATGTAACGCTTTACATCATTACCAAATGCAGCAGTTGTAAAAAAGTGCAACGTGTTTTCATTTCAGAAGACCTGGATAAGCGGAATACTGACCCAACAAAAATGTATGTAACCGTAAAAAACTGGAAACTTTTGGAGAATTGTCAAACGATGGAACTGCCAGATATTCTATCAGAAAAGCTGCTTGATTCAGCGCAGCATTTGCCTGCTCAGGATATTAGTGGTAAAGCGCCGGGAAGCCCGGCACTCGCGCCAGTTTCTTTCATTAACTTGTTTGAAAAACTTGCTGCTATTGCGGCAGCACCAAATTTCGGATTATTTAAGGTAACCGTGATTCAGCCGGGAAAAATTAAATACGGTGTTTTTCTCCATTCCTCCCCTATGACAAATACTGATAATACCGGTTTTAATTTTGCACCTTCACGTAATCTTTCCGAAGCGGTTTTTTGGAATGCTTCAGTGATCGCGAACAGCAGCAAACCTAATAATATCAGCCTTCTGGCCAACTTTAAGAACAACATTAAATTATCCGGCTATGAGCAGATCACCAAACAATTCTATCTTGGATTAGGAGGTATTTATACAAAACAAGACCAAATCCGGCAAATGCAGATTTTCGGAATAGCCGGAGGAGGCAGCGGCGTTTTCATTGATGGTGTAAACCACCCGGAAAAATTGCAGGAATATGCCGTTTTTTTAGCGCCGGTTTATAAAATCAATAATAAAATGAGCGCTGCTATTACCATAAAATCTATCTGGCAACAATTCAATAATCCTGACCTGGTAGCATTAGAACAGTCGAATGGGAGTGACAATACTGCTTATAATTTCTTCCGGGACGACAGTATCCGTAAACAGAATTTTGATGTAGATCTGTCGTTCAGCTATAAAATAAGCAGCTTCTTGCAAGCGGGCGTTTCAGTGATGAATATTGCAGGAACGAAATTATATGCGAATGAATTTGTCGCCGATTCGGCCAATCAATCCTACGTGAACCAGCGGGCTTATGGTTTGGGCTTGTGTTATAAAAGAGGCAGATTGAATGTAGGCGTGGACGCCTTATTTACCGACAAAGAATTTTATGATGCCTCGCTTGGTGTAAATTATGTTCCATTTAATAATGGATTGATTGCAGCAGGTTACGCTTTCAAACAAAAAAGTTTTTCATTATCATTCAGGCTTAAGCATTTTAAAATAGCTTACATTAATGATAATGGCCTCGTAATAAATGACCTAAAAAGGGCAAGGAGCAAAATTTTTAACGGAGCAATCTATAGCGGTTTTGTATTTGATTTTTGAAACTTATCTGAATGCTTTGGCGTGAAAGGCACCGAATTGAATCAATCGGCCTTCACAGTAAACCAATAAATTTCGACGATTTTTATTTTGCGTCAATAACAATTGTTGAGGGCTGCAAACCTTCAGAAGTTGCCGTAAGAGTTATTGTTCCTTTTTTCCCATCCGACTGAAGAATGGCCAGCGCCAGTCCGTTCAAAGCCGCGTGTTTATTCCCTTTAAATGATTCATGACTAATTTCGCTGCCATTATCGACACCAGCGATAAAACCTGCACCACTGATTTTAAAACGAATTTCATTATCAGCACGGGGAGCAGTATTTCCATCTTTATCCTCAATAGTAGCGGTGATAAATGAGAGATCTTTTCCGTCGGCGTTAATTCTGTTTCTATCGGCTTTTAAAACAATCTTTGCAGGCGCTCCGGCTGTTTTTATTTGCCGTGTCAAAACCGTTTTTCCATCTTTCCTGGATATTGCCTTTAATGTTCCTGGCTGAAATGGAACAGTCCATCTTACATGAAGATCATCACCGGTTTTTTTACGGATACCAAGTGATTTATTATTTAAAAATAATTCCACTTCATCTGCATTGTTATAATAACCGATCACATCGACTGTATCGCCTTTCTTCCAGTTCCAGTGCGGATAAATATGCAAAACCGGCTTATCGGTAAACACGCTTTGATACATATAATAAACATCTTTTGGAAAACCGGCTAAATCAATTATTCCGAAATAGGAACTGCGTGCAGGCCATGAATAAGGCGTTGGTTCACCGAGATAATCAAAGCCTGTCCAGATGTACATGCCTGAAACCAAATCGCTTTTGAGTAAAGCCTTCACGCTTTCTTCGTGAGTAGAACCCCAGGGCGCACTCACATTATCATAAGCGGAAACGGTATATCCGCCATTCGGATTGACAAACGGTTTATCCCAGCGTACTGGCCAGCGGCGAATGGAATCAAAAGGCACGAGGTCATAATGTCCGCGCATTTCAAGCGCTGATGTACTTTCCGTAACAATCATTTTTTTGCCCGGCCAAATGTCATGAAATTTATCCCACATCTGGTGATGATAATTCACACCGATCAGATCAAAAGCACCGGATTCAATAAGATTATTGCCTTTATTGGGCTCGTTATTGGCAGTAACAATTTCACGTGTAGTATCCAACGATTTTACGATTCCTACCAACTCCCTGGCAATATCACGGCCTGATGTATCCCCTTTTTTACCGTATTGTTCCGGAATTTCATTACCCACACTCCAAATAAAAACGGATGGATGATTTCTGTCTCTCAAAACCTGGTCTTCCAAATCTCTTTTATGCCATTTGTCCCAATCCAGGTGATAATCATATTTTGTTTTTGCTCTTTTCCACATGTCAAATGCTTCATCCATTACGATAAAGCCAATTTTATCTGCGAGGTCTAAAAGTTCCGGTGCCGGCGGATTATGCGATGTGCGGATTCCATTTACACCCATTGCTTTCAACAATTGCAACTGCCTTTCAATCGCTCTCGTATTAATTGCAGAACCAAGAGCGCCAAGATCGTGATGATCGCAAACGCCAAGAATTTTAACGTGCTTTCCATTCAGGAAGAATCCTTTATCAGCATCAAAATAAAAAGAGCGGATTCCAAATTTCGTTTCATAAGAATCTATTGTTTTCCCATTTAGAATAACCTGCGAAACCGCTTTGTATAAATAAGGCCGCTCCAGGGACCAAAGATGTGGATTGCTAACTGTTAATGATTGATCCAAAGAAAAATCTTTTTCCTCAACGGATTGCGGGATCGTTGCCTTTTTGGAATCTGTCACCACCTCTTTTCCTGAAGCATCATAAAGAGTTGTTTTTAAAACAATATCTTTTGCAGATGAAAATTGATTTTTAATTTGAGTGGAGACATTTACTGTTGCTGCTTTTTCAGAAATATTTGGAGTAGAAATAAAAGTACCCCATTTATCCACGTGAAGCTTATCGGTTTTTATCAGCCATACGTTTCTAAAAATACCTGAACCCGAATACCAGCGGGAATTTGGTTGTTTGGAATTATCCACTTTTACCGCAATTACATTTTTTTGATTGCCGTATTTCAAATAAGGAGTGAGGTCATATTGAAAAGAAATATAACCATTAGGCCTGATGCCCAGGGAATTTCCGTTGATCCACACTTCACTGTTTTTATAGACACCATCAAACCTGATAAAAACCGATTGTCCTTTTTCTGAAGCAGGAATGGTAAATGTCTTTCGATACCAACCGATCCCTCCCGGTAAAGCGCCACCACCGGCTCCAGCAGGATTGTCTTCACTAAAGGTTCCTTCGATACTCCAGTCGTGTGGCAGATTAAGTGTTCTCCAATTATTGTCTTTTACATTTGTTTCAGAATAATTGTGCGTGCTGTCGAGAATGAATTTCCAGGTGTTGTCGAAGTCTTGTGTAGAGCGGGTTTGGCCGAATGTGATGTTGGTGGTAACAGTAAACAAACAAATAAACACAATTTTCATTTTCGTAAAAGTATTCATGTGATTTTTTTAATTTCTTTTTTTGCTGGAAGATGATTGACTTTCTTTCTTCAATCAGCTAATTTACTACTATCTTTTAATGAGGTGCACAAAAAATGATTATGGAACCATCGACTGTATTGGATAAATAACCGAAATCGCCTTTACTATAATTGTTAGAGAGCTATTTGTCCGTAGAGTTTTTACATTAACCAATTCGCGGCTCTTCTCCTCGTGTTTGTGTTGTGTGTCTGTTCCTGAAATCACTTTACATATTTCGAACAAAATGTGTAAAATTGATTGATTATGAATATTCCAAAAAAACAAGTGGGAGGATTAGAAACTTATCTTCCTTCTTTAAGATCGCAATTGCCAGAGAGAATTTAACTACGTTTCTCGGATTTACAAAACTGGCTAAGAAATATAATCTTCCCGGTGAA
>JAICYZ010000015.1 GCA_025933935.1 Chitinophagaceae bacterium | reverse complement strand
CAGGAGCAATTCCTTTATGAGATTGATTGATCAACACAATTCTTTCATCCTGAAATGAACGAATTACTTCTTCTGTGTCATCAGTTGAACCGTCATTGATAATCAATAATTGAAAGTCAGTGAAAGTTTGTTGCAACACGGATTTGATTGCTTCAGCAATATATTTTCCTGCATTGTATGCAGGCATCAGAACGGTCACTTTTGCTGTTGTCTTCTTTATCATTTTTCCGCCTCCTCTTTAAGATTTAAAAACAACAGCAATTCAAAAAACACCACAATTGATAATTGTTCAAACCAGTAATCCACGAAAAAAATTCCTGATAAAAAGAGAACCAATGGAATTCCATAAGTCAGCTTTCTGAAATTATTCAAAAAAAATCCCAGATAGAAAATAAAAAAAGCAAGCAATCCCAGCAGACCATATTCGCTTAAAAGCTGGTCGTACACTGAATTAGGATTGTTGGCAACTGAATGAAAACCATCTGGCTTTGTAAAATAGCTCAGGTACAGATCCAGGTGATTTTTGAGAAAAGGTTCATTGATGTAAATAAATTGTCTCGGATATCCGCCCGATATATTCAGTCCGGTGCTTTTAAAAGCAAGTTTTGAAGAAAAATTTCCGGTTCCACTTCCGGTAATAATTTTAAGAGGATGTTGTTTAAAAAAATCAAAGGTTTGTTTGGAAGCAATCACCTTGCCCGGAAGTTTTTGATGATAATTTTCATTGTTAGATAATGTTAATTCGCTTGAATGCAACTGGATAAATTGCTTCATTTTGTCTTCAACCGGCGTAACAAGTGATTTGTGTTGATAAGGAGCAGAATTAATATCTGCAGTTGGAATTTCAGCTTTTTCAATAAAGGAAGCAGGGTGTACATTTTGTACATTTATTTTAATTTCCTCCTTATTCCGCAAACGATAAAGACTGTCAAGATAGAGAGTTGCTATTTTTTCATTTCGTTCTTCCGGACTCAAACTACTATCAGGCCTCAGTCTTATTGGCAAAAGATTTTGAACGGCAGGTTTTTTCTCTCCAGGATTAAAAATGCTTCCAAGATAATTGCTTACATAACTATTATTCTGCGGCGAAACTTTTGCAAGAAAAATAACCAGCAACAGTAAACAAACAAATACCAGGCTTTTCTGATCCCGGTCAGTTCTGAAAATAAACATGAGCAATAAAACTGCGGCGAGAAGAAAATTGGTAATGTTACTCCCAGTCATTAATAAAACGATCATACAAAGCATCATCATTTTTACATTCTTTTTTGAAAGAAAATAAATCACGCCAAAGCCGTTCAATACTGCATTTGTAGTGGATATATCGAAAGAAATTCCTTTGATATAATCGCCGGTTCCGATAAAATATTTCTGATATTCGCCCTGGTACAGATAAGGATTGATGGCGCCGGTTTTAATGATAATAATGACATAAGTTGAAATTGAAATCAATGCATTTAAAAGAAAAAAAGCAATGATTGTGCGGTGTATAACCGCTTCCGGGTTCTGCTCAACAGATAACTTTACCTGGTGCATTGCAAGAATACAAAGTGTCCAAAAAAATATTCCGGTAAAAAAAGCAATTGTATAATTAAGATTCGTAAATCCCGTAGGTATCCAGTCGAAAATTCCAATGCCAACGACAATTAAATAAAAAAGCGGAAGCCTCGAATTCCTGGTTTTAAAATCAAATTTGAAATTGAATTGTAATAAATAGATCAAACAAATAGCGGCCAGTTTTACAACCAGCTTTACATTTAAAAACAGGATGAGGAATAGCAAAAGCTTCCAATCAATAATTTTAAATCCATCCTGAATTTTAGAAAAAAATATTCTCTGTGGCAACCTGTGAATGATTTTATTTTGAATCGAAAAATTTCTGCACATCTATATCGCTGAATTTCTAAACGAAGAATTTTATGTGATGGTTGCTATTTAAAAGCTGCGATCCTTTTCGGTGATGTCTTCCTGTTTGCTTGCTATTAATATTGCATCTCTTACGGATTTACTACGGTTGTTATTCGCTTCCAGGAAGCGAATAATAACCGTATAACAACCGAATAACAAACGAATAAGATTGGGCAAAGAATAGCAGTGTCTTATACTAAAAAATAACTAAAGCAGGTCTAAGAAGAATTAAAAGAAGGAATAAGCTATAATTGATATTCTATCAGCAAGTTAAACGGGTAATTTAAAGAAATAAGAATTTGTACTATTTGTTGCTTTACCGGAAGCAAAATCCATTGGAAAGCTTGCTGACGCGGACTTTCAGCGCCACTTAATAACTTGTGAATAACCTGTATGCAGCGAAAAGCGGTGTAAAATTGCCTTTATATTGTTAATAAAAACTTAACCTCAATTAGAGTAATTTTTACTTTCTTTGCGGCTCAAAAAAAACACTAAAACCAGAATTTATGAATCTAAAGAGAATTCTACCATTATTAATTGCTGCTTTTTTGTTCCCTTTTGCAATGAATGCACAGGTAACAACAAGTAGTATCACCGGTTTTGTTAAATCAGCTAGCGGTGAGCCGTTGGAAGGTGCTACCGTTACCGCTGTTCATGTGCCTTCAGGTACTAAATATGCAACACTAACTAAAAAAGACGGCAACTTTACTTTGCCGAACACGCGAATTGGAGGGCCTTTCACCCTTACAGTAGAATATGTAGGATATCAGCCAGAAACAATCAAAGACATCACGTTAAGTCTTGGCGAACCGTACGTTGCGGATGTAACCTTGTCTCAAAAGGCTAATGTATTAACAGAGGTTACTATTGCCGCTTCAAGAAGGCCAACGGTGGCTAAAACAGGTGCAAGCACAATTTTAAATGCAAGACAAATTGCCGATCTGCCGTCATTGAGCAGAAGCGTGACCGATTTTACCCGTCTTACTCCACAGGCTAACGGAAATAATTTTGCAGGAAGAGATGGAAGATTTAATAATCTGCAGGTAGACGGTGCAAACCTGAATAATAACTTCGGATTAAGTACTGATCTGCTTCCCGGAGGTGGCGCCAGTCCTATTTCAATAGAAGCTTTTGATGAAATTTCGGTAAATATCGCTCCTTACGATGTAAGGCAATCTGGTTTTACAGGTGCCGGTTTAAATATTCTTACCAAAAGTGGTACAAACACTTTCCATGGTTCTGCCTACGGATATTACCGCGATCAGAGCTTCAATGGAACACGTGCCGGAAAAGTCGATGTAACCGCGCCTACACAAAAAAATAAAGTATATGGGGCAACTCTTGGAGGACCGATTATCAAAAACAAGTTGTTCTTCTTTGTAAATGCTGAATGGGAAAATTCAGCTGTTCCCAACTCGAATGTTTTCGTACCAACAGGTTCCAACGCTTCAGGAACAGCTTCTGCTGCACCAAAAGATTCTTTGGATAAATTCAGAGATGTGTTGAAATCAAAGTATGGATATGATGCAGGTGTGTATGATAACCGTCCTAATTTCGTTACTAAAAACCGTAAGCTTTTAGGAAAAATAAACTGGAACATTAGTGAAAAGCATAAACTGGTGTTGAAATACTCTGATTTTAAAGGATCGGATAATTCACCGTTAAATGGAAGCAGCGTACCAAACAGTGGAGTAGGAGGATTTATCATAACTGATCCAACAACAGGTGTTGCTTCAAATTCTCAATCAAGGCTTCCAAATAACCGCAATAGTGACCAGTCTATTGGATTTTCTAACTCAGATTATGGAACTGATCACGTGGTTCAGTCGGGAACTCTAGAATTGAACAGTAATTTCAGCAGCAGAATTTCAAATCAGTTGTTACTTGCCTATACTCATGTTAATGACACCAGATTCAGTCCTGGTGGAATCTTTCCAACCATTGAGATCTTCAATGCGGATGGAACAGTGAGCGGAGTAACGAAAGGAAGAAATTATATGAGCGCCGGTACAGATCCATTTACCAGAAACAATGAAGTGATTAACAATATTGCTACACTCACTGACAACTTTACCTATTTTGCAGGTAAACATACACTTACTTTTGGTGGAACGTATGAATATCAAAAAGTAGGTAATGCATTTATGGGTGGTTCTGAAGGCTATTATATTTATAATACCTTAAATGATTTTGTTACCGATGCACCTCCTGCATTTTTCTCTTACACTTATTCTTTGGTTCCTGGTCAGCCTAAAGTGTTCTCAGCAGATTTGAAATTGGGTCAGTTGGGAATTTATGCGCAGGATGAGTTTAACATTAACCCTAATTTTAAACTGACTTTTGGTGTCAGAGGTGACGTTCCTACTTATCTGCAACAGCCGATAGAAAATCCTGCTATTACTGCTTTAGCATTTCCTGATGAAGATGGAAATATGCAACATTACTCTACTGGCAAATGGCCTAAAGCAACCGTCCTTTTATCTCCTCGTGTAGGTTTCCGCTGGAAAGTGCCGAATGAAAAAGGCTTGGTTTTGCGTGGTGGAACAGGTGTTTTTACAGGTAAAATTCCATTTGTATTCTTAACGAACATGCCAAGTAATAGTGGAGTATATCAAAATGGTGCGGTGCTCAGAACGCCTGATCAGCTTGCAGGAATCACTTTTAACCCTAATCCTGATGCGTATCTTTCTAAATTCCCTTCAACGGTTACAGCAAAAGCACCGGGAAGTTTTGTGTTAATTGATCCTAATTTTAAATTTCCACAAGTTTTCAGGACAAACCTGGGGATCGATAAGCAATTGGGAAATGGGTTTGCGGCTACTATTGATATCCTCTATACCAAAGATCTGAATGCAGTTAAAATGCGCAACGCCAATCTGATTGCTCCAACAGCTACTTTAACCGGAGAGGATAACAGGCCTTATTATCCTTCCTCTCAAACCGGCGATGCCAAATTTGTTAATCCTTCTGTCGGTAGTGTAATTATTTTGGAAAATACCAAAAAAGGCTATTCATTCGCTTCAACAGCGCAAATTTCAAAGTCTTTTTCTAATGGATTCTTTGGATCATTAGCCTATACCTACACATTGGCAACTGAAGTAAGTTCAAACCCTGGTTCACAGGCTACTTCTGCATGGCAATCAATAATTAATAAAGGAACACCAAATGATGTTGAATTATATAATTCAGCGTATTCTATTCCTCACAGGATTATTGGAAACGTTTCTTACAGATTTGAATATGCAAGCCATTTAGCTACAACCGTTTCATTATATTATGAAGGAGCAAACCAGGCAAGATACAGTTATATCGTTGGCGGTGACCTTAATAACGACGGTAACAATGCATCTGACCTGATGTTCATTTATGCAAAAGGCTCCGATGTACCTTTTGTTCCGTTCTTAAATAAAGATGGTTCCGTTAAATACACTGTTGCGCAGCAGCAAGCTGCTTATGACGAATTCGTGAGCAATTCTCCGTATCTAAGCAAACATAAAGGACAATATGCCGAAAGAAATTCTGCATTAACTCCGTGGTACAATCGTGTAGATGCACGGATAATGGAGGATTTTTATATAAAATCAGGAAATACAAAACACACCTTACAATTTATTGTTGATATTGTGAATCTTCCAAATCTGCTTAGCAGAAACTGGGGCATTCGTGATCTTTACACAATCAATAATCCTCTTACATTGAAAGGAGTAACTTCAGGAGCACCGACTTATACGCTCGCTGAATATAGTGGCGCTTTAGCTACAGATCCTTTTGTAAAAGTGAAATCTTCAAGCACTACATGGGGGATGCAGCTTGGATTAAGGTACACTTTCTAATTCATATTATTCTTTGATAAAACCAAACGCCCCGATATTTTCGGGGCGTTTTGGTTTAAAATATGAATCGGTGTTATTTCTTTGTTTGCTGTAAATGTTTAAAAGAATCTCATTAATTTCGGTTAAATTAAAGAGATGCTATGCCCCGAAATATTCATAATGTTTGGAATGAAGTTTTTCTTTTACTCTTTGGAACATCTGCCTATCCACATTCATGTAAGAAATGCAGACGGAATTACTAAATTTAACCTTGAGCCTGACATATTATTAATAGAAGCGAAAGGAATAAAGCCAAAAGACCTGATGCTTGCTGAAGCTTTAATTCAGGAGAGAAAAGAAGAAATTACAAAAAAATGGAAAGAATTTCATTCAAAGTAGAATCGTTATAAATTTACAACTATGAAAATTATAAAAGTTTGGTTTGATGATGAATTCATGTACGTGCAAATCAACACCGGTCACGTTATCGGTAATCCATTAAAATGGTTTAAACGTTTACAAGATGCTACAAACGAGCAAAGGTTGAACTATGAAATAGGCCCATTTGCCGAAAGTCTTCATTGGGAAGAAATAGATGAAGATTTAAGTTTCGAAAGCCTTTTTGATTTCGAAAGGAAATTAGATTACTCAAAAATTTAAACCTGATCATTTCAAATGGAAAAACTAAGATTGCTGTTTTTCTGGCGCCTTACTTTTTTCAATCACGCTGATCTTCCCGGTTCTCTCCATGAAAATTTCTGAAATATTGTCCAGCGAATTCTGATTGAGAAGCAACCTCACTTCTTCCATCACATCCCCGTAGCTTAATGTGCATTTTTTCATATTGCGGCTATTGAGAATTCCATCTTTATAAAGCAACAACGGTTTCCCTTTTACGAGGTGACTGATCGCCTGGTTGGATACGCTCAGCAACGCAATAATTTTATACACCACTGACAATGCCGCCGACCCAACTACCGTCGGAATAAATGGCGAAGCGCCAACAACAGCCCGGCTTAGAACCGCACCAAGCATGATGATGATGCAGGTATCAAAGGCTGATTTAATACCGAAAACACGCATTCCTGTGAAGCGGATCAGGATTAATGCAATAAAAAAAACGCTTATAGCGCGAACACTCATTTGCAAGGAATTCAAATCTTTTCCATGTCCGAATAACTCATTGATCAGGTCCATTTATTATTTGCTTTTTAATCAAATTTAGGGCAACCTTAGGACCTTTTTTTGAAATGATTTTAAATTCCTTTTTTTCAAGATTATTGTAAGTATTGAAGAAATTTTCAATTTCCTTCTCAAGATAATCATCCATAGAAGAAAGATCTTTTATTTTATTGTATTTTTCTGATGCATTCGCCGTTGCTATTAACCGGTCGTTCCTGTTTGTTTTATTATTTTCTGTTTCTGTGGCTTCCATGACTCCGATTATTTTACATTCAATAACGCAGCCGGGCCAGGATAGCTCATCCAACAAAACCAGCACATCTAACGGATCTCCGTCTTCAGCCTTTGTATGTGGAATAAAACCAAAATGAAAAGGGAATGACATTCCTTTTGGCAACAATTTTTTCAATTTGAACATTTGCATTTCTTCGTCATAATCATATTTCGCCGCGCATCCTTTTGGCGTTTCAATGATTGCATGAATGCACTTTTCATCTTTTGTAAAAGTGGATGGAAGTTTCATAAAATTGAGTAATCAATATTTATACCTGAAAAGGTTTTGGAAAAAAATATTACACAGAGTTGGACAGAGAAGATACGGAGAACCACAGAGAAATCTCTGTGCAACTCAGTGGCTTCTCACATTTCTCTGTGTAATAAAAACAGAAATTGTTTCATTCGTTTATAACCGATGAATTAATTTCGCAACAATTATGAAATCGGGATTTGTAAATATTTTTGGGAAACCAAACGCAGGAAAAAGTACGTTACTCAACGCATTGATAGGAGAGAAGCTTGCGATCGTTTCTCCAAAAGTTCAAACGACCCGCCATCGCATAAAAGGGATTTTGAATGATAAAGATTATCAAATAATTTTTTCCGATACTCCCGGAATCATTGAACCAAAATACAAGCTGCATGAAAAAATGATGGCGGCGGTAAAAAGCAGTTTGGAAGATGCTGATGTGGCTTTGCTGATTGTAGATATAAAAGATAACCTGGAAGAAGCCAACGAAATATTTTCTTCACTTTCGCTGAAGGCTCCGGCAATAGTAGTTTTGAATAAAACCGACCTGGTAAATAAAGAATTGGTTGATAAAGCAGTAGCTTTTTTTTCTGAAAAGAAATATTGTAAGAAAGTTGTAGAAATTTCTGCGTTAAAAAATAAAGGAATACAGGAATTGCTGGATGCAATTATTTCTTTCCTGCCTGAAGGAGAGCCTTTTTATAACGATGACAACCTGAGCGATCTTCCAATGAAATTTTTTGTGAGTGAATTGATTCGGGAAAAAATATTTTATTTATACCAGGAAGAAATTCCTTATCATACCACCGTTCTTGTTCAGGAATTTAAAGAAAAAACAACGCTCACGAAGATCACCGCGGATATTATTGTTCAAAGAGAAACACAGAAGGGAATTATTTTGGGTGAAGGCGGAAAAATGATCAAGCAACTGGGAACCCTGGCGCGGAAAGACATTGAAGAATTTATAGGTGGAAAAGTGTTTTTGGAGTTGTTTGTAAAGGTGCGGCCGAAGTGGCGGGATAATGAGATTCATTTGAGAGAATATGGGTATTGATTATCGAAAGGTGAAAGGTAGAAATTTTTAGTTTTTAGTTTTAATGTTTTAATTATGAATTCTTTTGGAAAAAATTTTAGAGTACAGATTCTCGGGCAATCACATGGCGAGTATGTAGGTATTGTGATTGACGGTTGTCCACCGGGAATCGCCATCACCGCTGAGGATTTTAAAAACGATATTGAAAGAAGAAAACCAGGTGCAAAAGGCACCACCCCGCGTAAGGAAGATGATATTCCTGAAATAATCAGTGGTGTGTTTAATGACAAAAGTACCGGAGCGCCGATCACGATTTTATTTAAGAACAACAATACCCGCAGCGGGGATTATGAAAGGCAAAGAGCGGTTCCACGACCCGGGCATGCAGACTTTGTAGCACATAAAAAATTCAATGGATTTGAAGATTATCGCGGCGGCGGTCATTTCAGCGGAAGGCTTACTGTTGCATTGGTTGCTGCCGGAGTTGTGGCAAAAAAAGTACTTGCTTCTTTTCCCTCTGATAAAAAAATTGAAATTCATTCTACCATCCTGCAAATTGGCGGCGAAAAAGATTTGGAAAAAGGATTGCAAAAAGCAATTGATGCAAAAGATTCCATTGGCGGAATTGTAGAATGCAAAGTTTCTAATTTACCGATCGGTCTTGGGGAGCCATTTTTCGATTCTGTAGAATCATTGATCAGTCATGCTGTTTTTTCTATTCCTGCGGTAAAAGGGATTGAATTTGGCGCTGGGTTCGCTGCTGCAAAGATGTTTGGAAGCGAACACAACGATTCCCTGATAAATGCGGATGGTACTACTGCTACAAACAATGCAGGCGGCATCGTTGGCGGAATTACGAATGGAAACGAATTGATATTCAGGATTGTGGTAAAACCCACTTCTTCTACTCCGAAAGTACAGGAAACATTGAATGTAGAGACTGGCAACGTTGAACCATTTTCGGTAAAAGGAAGACACGACCTTTGTATTGCTCTGCGGGTTCCGGTCGTATTAGAAGCAGTGACCGCAATGGTTCTGGCTGACCTTATCCATTAAAAAAAAACCGGAAATACAATAAGCATTTTCCGGTTTGTGAGCAATAATTTCAAACCAGGTTATCCTCCTTTATAATTCTTAAGGATTTGGAGTGACGGTTCCATTCAGAATGTATTTTATCTGCACTGCTTTTGCCGTATCGTTTGCTTGTGGAATACCCATCAGCATAACCGTATAAACTTTATCTTTTTCAACGCTGATAGTCCTGTTTACCGAATAGTTTTCACCGGACGCTGTTACAGCAAGATCACCAGGAGTTACGCTTTTAAAATCAGAAGCTGTAGCAAAAGAAGCATTTGCATTTAACACATTATTTCCATTTTGTGCAATGCTTATATCTGCCTTTGATGAATCAGGAACAGCATTCACATAACGTACAAATGCAAGTCCTGAGCCGGTAGCGAGTGAATCAATATTGTCATTCAAGACAAGATTTCGGTAATTTCCGTTTGCTCCCATTGCAATTACTGAATAGAATTTAGACGGTTCAAAAACATAGTTTGTCGCTGATACCGTAGTGTCGGTATTTGCAAGTCCTAAAGCAACCGTTCTGTTGCCACTGTAAACCGATAAATAAGTTCCTGAATAATTTGTATAAGCCAATGGTGAATTTGTAAGGTAATTACCAGACATTATAAAATCTACTGCCGGTTGATCAGGAATTAAATTAACGGCCATCAAACCCGAAATCGGTGTATTGCTCACCGGGGTTTTTTTTTTGCATGCGGAAAACAAAAATAAAGTTGCTGCAAGAGCATAAATAAACTTGTTTTTCCAAATCGGAGTTCTTTTCTTTTCCATAGAGTAAAAATTTAGGTTGTGTTATTAATGTTTTGGTTCAAAAAAAAAGCGGCAGTTTATGTATCAGGAAAATTTCCGAAATAGTTAATCCTTTTACTATTTTTAATTAAACCGATCGTCGCTAAATAAGCAATTATTTTTGAGAACGTTTTGCTAAAATGTATCAAAGGTCCTATAGTAAAACTTAATTTTTTTTTAAAAGAAGTAAATAATAATTCCTTCTATTTTTCTTAAAAGAATCTTTCTGATTTAAAGGCATAATTTTTGGTTTTATGAGGAAAATAACTCTTTTAAATAATGTATAAAAAAACGTTACTGATTGTCATGGCTTTTACATGCTTTTTGCTAAACAGTTGTAGCAAAAAAGTTCATCCTTCGAAAACGGCCACAGTAATTCCGTCAAAAAGCAATACTTCCCCTGAAATAAAAAAACCGGTAATTGCTGTTCAACCAGCTGAAACAAAAAAAGTTGATTCGACAGAAATGCCGAAACCTGTTATTAAACCAAAGCCAAAAACAGAATTTCCAAAAGTGATAACCGTAAATGATGAAGCGGCCAGCAAGAGTGTCGATGGCCGTTTATATTATGACGTAATGGGACACCGGTATTGGAAGAATTTTAAAGATGGCAAATATTATTTATTCGATAAATCCATGTATAACAATCCTGATTTTAAACCGTCGAAGTAAGTTGCATATTCCCTATAAGTAATATCAGAAGAAGAAAAATATTGATGTACCTTTGATTACTTCCGCAAATTTTATATAAGCGGAAATACACATCAATTATCATCCGATTCGACAGAATCAATAAAAAAATCAGCAAAATACTTTATGGCAGAAACCTGGAATAAGAAGGAAAGAGAAAAGAAAAAAAAACAAAATAAAAAAGAGAAAGCAGAAAAAAAACAAGAGCGCAGAGAAAACAATAAACTAAATCCTGAAAGCGAATACGCTTACCTGGATGAAAATGGCAATTTATCGTCGAAGCCGCCAGATCCACGCAAGAAAATAATTGTAAATGTGGAAGATATAGAAATTGGCGTTCCCAAACAGGAACCAATAAATCCTGAAGACCTTATCCACACAGGGATCGTGACTTTTTTCAATAATGATAAAGGATACGGATTTATAAAAGATCAAGTTACACACGAAAGCGTTTTCGTTCATGCGAATTCCTTATCTCAGCCAATCAAAGAAAACAATAAAGTTAGTTTTGAAATAGAAATGGGGCCGAAAGGGGCTAATGCTGTGAACGTGAAACTGGTGAAGTAATTTATGATTCGCGATTCTGGTTCAAATCCACTTTCACAGCTGATTTCAAAACGAACCACGAAATGTGTGACAATTTTGAAAATAAAAAAAATCATGATTTCCTGGTTTACTGACCGATTAGCTTTGTTGTATCATTAATAAACAAACTAGAATGAATAACGATAAAAAATTAGAAATTGCCACGTTCGCCAATGGCTGTTTCTGGTGTACTGAAGCCGTTTTTCAGCAATTAAAAGGAGTGGAAAAAGTTGTTAGTGGATATAGCGGCGGCCATGTAGAAAACCCGACATACGAACAGGTTTGCAATAAAAATACCGGTCACGCAGAATGTTTGCAAATCGAATACGATCCCGCTAAAATATCTTTTGATGAACTTTTGGAAGTCTTTTGGGAAACTCATGATCCTACTACATTGAACAGGCAAGGAAATGATATTGGCCCGCAATACCGAAGCGTAATCTTTTATCACAATGAAGAACAAAAAGAAAAAGCTGAAAAATATAAGACTGCATTGAATGAGAGCCACGTTTTTAATTCACCTATTGTAACTGTCATCGAACCATTTAAAGTTTTTTATCCTGCAGAAAATTATCATGCTGATTACTATAAAAATCATCCCACACAATCTTACTGCTATTATATAATAAAACCGAAACTGGATAAATTGAAAAAAGTTTTCGCCAGTAAATTAAAAATACCAGCTGAACTCTAAAAGAATAAACTTCTTGTTCCTTAATCAACAATGAAACACCGTTTTTTTTGCGAATTAAGCCAATCAAAATTTCTGTAACTCAATGTGCACTTCTCACTCTTTCACAAAAATCGAAGGCCATTATTACAAAATAACGGCCTTCTAAAGATGTGTTCGTAAGGTTTTATTTTCCTAAAATAAATTTGAATCCGATAGCAAAACTGTTTAACAAGTTTGCATTAAAATTTGCGTTCGCAGAAAAACTATTTGATTTTGAAGATAGAACTGACGTGGTACCTATATAAGTGGATTCGTTTTTCACATTCCCGTATGAAACGGAAAGCAGGTTTGGCATAGATAATTCCATTTGCATGTTATTCCAAACGGTATAAGAGATACCCGGAACAAATGAAATAAGCGCTGCACTTCCCTTAGCTTTACTGCCATTATTTCCAATTTGAAATATGCCCTGTTTATATTTTGAATAGTTATACACACCATCTAACTCGCCAAAAAAATAAAAGTTTTTTGCTAGAGGTTTATATTTTCTATAAAAAATGCCTCCGCCATTTTGATTAATTTTACCCTGGCCAATGTCTGAAAATCCATAGGATAAAATAACTCCTGCAACCGTATTTTCTTTTATAACTTTCCCAAATTGAATATTGACGTTGGCAGATTCATTTTTCGTTACGGGATTTGTTACACTGGATTTAGAACTACTGTAACCGGCGCTTCCACCCAATAAATATTTTCCCTCAGTGATTTGGGCTTTTGAGCTGCTTGCTGCGAATAATAAAATTGCTACTGCAGGTAAAATTTTGATCTTCATAAATAATTAATTTTTAGTTGCACAAATAAACAGCTAAACATCTGCCAGGCGAAGAATTGTTATTTGTTTAACAGCACTTTATCTTAATGAAATACTAAATTAGAATAGCGAAGCTGCGATTATTTTTTTGAGTAAATGAAACGTACAAAAACATTTCTATTCGAATTATTTAATCAATACTTTTGCGCCAGAAAAATTTAATTATCACAGCTAAAATTAAAATCAACGGTTATGAAAAAAGTATTTGTTTTCCTCTTTGCCTTTATATTTTCAGCAGGTTTGGCAGCAAATGCACAAACATATCAGACTGCATTGGGCGCAAAGTTTTATACAGGAGATGGTTCCATTGGAGGTGTAAATGTGCGTCATTCCACTGCGGAAAACACAGCATTGGAAGGCTCCTTATTATTTTTTAATGGTGGTATTGGAATAGAAGGTCTATATGAATATCAGGGTCCGATAACAGGCGCAGAAGGATTACAATATTTTGTTGGAGGTGGCGCCATGCTTGGTTTTGGAACCGGCCCAAGAATTGACGGTAACCGTAATAATAGTACAACATTTGCCCTACGTCTAACTGGTGGTGTAGATTATAAGTTTGCAGATGCGCCCATTGATGTCAGCTTGGGACTTGATCCTTTTTTCTACCTAGCGCCTTCTACCGGCTCAAATTTAGCATTGGGCATTGGCCTTCGTTATGTGATTAAATAAATAAAGAAGATTTTTATAAAAAATTCCCGGCGTCAGTCGGGAATTTTAGTATCAAAAATTACCGATCGAACAAATGCGAAAAAAGATCCTTGCTTTTATCGATTTTTTTTATCCGCCTTTCAAAAAGGTAATGCCTTTGCAAACCTTTCGTTATGCTGTCTGCGGCGGAAGTAATATGCTCCTCGATATTTTTCTTTTTTACATCAGCTTCAATTTTATTCTCGACAAGCGAATTTTAAATCTTGGTTTTATTTCACTCAAACCATATAATGCGGCGTTGTGTATGGCTTTTTGCGTTACATTTCCGGCTGGCTTTTTACTGAATAAATACCTTGTTTTTAATACTTCTTATTTGCGAGGCCACGTGCAATTATTCCGCTATCTTTTAATTGTAGTTGTCAATCTTTTGCTGAATTATCTCATCTTAAATTTGCTGATCCAGTACCTTCATTTTTTTCCAACGATTGCCAAAATATTTGCAACGGTCATCATCGTTACCTTCAGTTTTCTTTCTCAGAAACACTTTACTTTCAGAGTGAAAAAAGATAATCCGGTAACAGAATAACTGTCCTTCCTCGGCAGTCGGAAAGCTAACTTCGCCAAACAGGAGATAAAATTAGGGCAGGCAAATCAAGGCAAAAGGTCAATCAACAGAAGGGAGAAGCATTTCAAAGGCAAAAATAAAAAACAGGTTATTTACTGGTTTACTGTATACTACTTCTCAAGCTGACATAAAAAAGGCACGTTCTTCAAATAAAGATTCAGAACTAATTTTGTTTGCACAAAAGATTAAAAACTACAGATACCATGCTTTGTTCCAAAAAAACACGGACAATAAACTATTGCAATACGAGTCAGTTATAACAACAGAGCGGCTTAAGTCTTTACAACGAGATTAATCAGTTGCAGATACTTGGGTAGAAGTAGTAATTTGAGCTGGTGTTACAGGAGCCTTTGGTGATTCAGGTGCGATATCTTTTTCTTTCATTCCAGCCTCGATCTCACTTTTTACATGCTCTTTTGCATCATTAAATTCTCTGACACCTTTGCCGATGCCACGCATTAGATCCGGAATTTTTTTGCCTCCGAAAAACAAGAGAATAACCAAAAGAATTAACAGCCATTCAGATTCTCCTGGCATTGAAAGAAGTAAAACAGGTTTTTGAATAATACTTAGCATAGGGATGAGTTTGGTTTTTATTTGAAACTTCGCCGCAAAGTTAGCAGAACATGTGTCAGCACAGTGTAATTTTTCAAAAAGAAAAAACAAAAATACCCTGCAATATTAATTACAGGGTATCGACATTTTTAAAATCGAAATCAACATTTTTCGAAGCGAATGTTAGTCTACTTTCTTCTCGTTCATTCCCGCTTCCAATTCACTTTTTACATGCTCTTTTGCGTCATTAAATTCTCTGACGCCTTTACCGATGCCTCGCATCAGATCAGGAATTTTTTTGCCTCCAAAAAATAATAAGACAACCAACAGGATTAAGATCCATTCGCTTCCTCCGGGCATTGAAAGCAATAAAACTGGTTTTAAAAAGATGCTTAACATGGTATTCTTTTTTGTGATGAATAATTGTTATTTAAAATAATTTTATCAAAGTTAATGGAATAGTCAATAGCTCCTGAATAATTATTTCTTATAATTACGTAAAAATAATACCAGTGGTTTTTTTAAATGGCAGGTTAAAAAACAACAACTAACAAACAGCACGATGATATCTTTTTCACAATTCTGCCGATGCGAAAACAGCGACTTCAACAGCGACGAGATGTGAACGGTAATTCTATTGCACATGAACGCTGGCAACCATTTGCGGATGGATGGTACATTGATAATTGAAATCGCCGGCAGTATTAAAAGTAAAAGAAAAAGTGCCGCCTCCTGGCGCAATAGATCCGCTGCTAAACGTATTTCCATTATCAGTAGCTGTGACAGTATGGGTTGCTGCGTCATTATTCGTCCATGTCACTTTTGTTCCTTTTTTAACTGTAAGCGAGGCCGGCGAAAAAGCAAAATTTTTTATGACGACTGTGCTGGGAGTTGTACTAGTAGTATTCGTGTTATTTGAACCGGAACTTTTGCCACATGAGTAGAAAGTGATACCGGCAATAATACACAGCAGGAATGTGCTGATAAATAATTTGATTTTGTTTTTTGTTTTCATAAAAAAGGTTTTGTAATAGAAACTCCTTTCTAAAGAAAATGGTTGCCTCTGCTCAGTTTTTTTATACTGGCTGGTCTATTTGCGAAACAGTCGGATGGTAAAAAATCGGCTTAACTCTTAACAGAAATAAAAGCAGAAAAGATTACGAAACGTTATACTTAAAGGAACGGAGCGAATAAAAAAGGAAGTCATATAAAGTCCGAAGAAACGGTTAAATTGGTACAGAGGTGAAGTTACGGGAACAATAATATAAGTTCTATTTTATCGACTTATTGACTCCTTCTTTTCCATCATCGTTTTTAAAGTGTTAATGCTCAAATTTATTTCAAACCCGATAAGCACTACCATCGAGTTTAAAAAGATCATGATCATCACTACCACGATTGTTCCAATAGACCCATAAAGAATGTTGTATCTGCCAAAACTATTGACAAAGGCAGTAAACCCTATTGTTACTAAAATGCTTAAAAACGTTGCTATTACCGCTCCAGGCGACACCAAATTCCACCTGGTGGTCGTGGAGGGTGCATAACGATATATAAAAGCATACGAATAAAAGATCAATGCGAGAATGAAGATCCATCGTCCATAAAAAATAAGATTTCTCAGATTAATATCCTTAATCCCAATCCACTTTAAAATGTTCCATTGAAGCAATAATAAAATCAGGCACAGGAGCAACAAACCAAAAAGCATCATCGTCAGTTTGATTGCTTCCCATCTCGTTTTCAATCCTCTCATTCTTTCAAAGCCTACATGATTTTTATTGAAAGACCGCATCAAACCCATCACTGCACCTGAAGCAAAAAATAGTGATAAGATAAAGGTAAATGAGATGAGACCAATTTTAGACCCGTCAATGAAACTATCAACAAAATCTATTAAACCGGTGTTGTACGTTTTTGAGGGAATGATGTCGTGAATCAAGCCGTGCAACTGGAACTTTATTCCTCTTTTCGAAACGAATGGAAGGTTTGGGATTAATGTAAAAAGAAACAGGCATGAGGTAGGAACCGACATGATGAAATTGTAGGAAATTGCCGAGGCTTTCTCGGTAAAGTCGGGCATATTAAATCCCTTAAAAAAATACCGGAGCACCGTATATAATTTAATGCCCTGGAAACCAGGCGGAGACCATTTCTTGCTTTTTCTTATCAGATATTTTATCGGATAAACAAAGAAGTATTTTTTTTGGCTCAAAACTTTCTTCTGATTTTAAAACATTTTTTTATACAAACCATCTTCCCTATTTCCCTGAACCTGATTGCCTTGATTTGATTACACTATCCAACGCCTGCTGGTATGACTTTGCATACAACTCATGTTGTTGATAATTAGAAGCAAAATCAGAGTATCCTGAAAAATCCGAACGGGCAACAAAAAATAAATAGTCTGTTTCAGGCGAATCTAAAACCGCATCGATCGTTTTTATGGAAGGCGTACAAATCGGCCCTGGCGGCAATCCTGAATTCAGATACGTATTATAAGGCGAAACGAATTCCAGGTGTTTGTGATAAATCCTTTTCAATCCAAAATCTTTTAAAGCAAATTTTACTGTCGGATCTGCCGCAAGTTTCATTCCCTTTTTCAGACGGTTTATATACACACTCGCAATTTTTCCCTTGTCTTCCTGCTTGTTAGTTTCTTCCTCGACGATCGATGCTAAAGTATATACTTGTTTTGGCGAAAGGTGCAATCGCTCTGCTTTTTGAAGCCTTTCGCGGTTCCAGAACTTTTGCTCTTCTTCGTATAATTTTTTGAAAATATTTTTCATTGAAGTGTTCCACTTATAGGTGTAAGTGTTGGGAATCACATCAGTCATTACGGTGTTGGTATCGACATCAAATTCTTGCAGCGAATCTGAGTTATTTAAAAAATCAATTGCACTTAAAGAGTCTGTCTCAAAATTTAAAGAGATCTTTTTTGCCAGATCTTCTTTTGTTCTGAGCTTGGTAATTACCAGGTTTACAGGAACCTGTCTTCCTGAGCGCAACATTTTTACAAGATGATATAAACTCATCTTGTTTTCAATTTTATACTTACCTGCTTTTACATTCTGCGGATAATCTACATAACCGGTGATTTTATCAAACCAAAAAGTATTCTTTAAGAAATTGTTTTTTAGCAGACTATCTTTTACCTGTTCATAACTGCTTCCCGTTTTGATGTATAAAAATTTCTTGTTTGGATTTTGAACAACAGGACCGAAGATGCTCCAGACACAATAAAGCAACGCTATAACAATTATTAACAAAATGTACAAAAACGCTTTCTTCATGATAAACTTTAAAATTCTGATTGAAAGTAAATCTTTATTTTTTTAGCAAAATAAATAATCATAAAAAAACCCTGTCTTTTGGGAGACAGGGCAATGAATATTTTATAAAATTATTTTGCCGGAGCCGGTGTTACGGGAGCCGATTGTGTTGATGGCAACGGTACAGTATTGTTTTGCTGAGGCGCTAAAGGAGTTCCAACAGGAGCCTCATTTATCAAATTATCCTTTGAATTAGTTCCGCCCGATCTGGGTATAAACAGCGTAGAAGTAATGCAAAGAAGGCCTATAATTCCTGCAAAAAGCCAGGTGCCTTTTTCAAGAACATCAGTTGTTTGTTTTACGCCCATCAATTGATTGCTGAATCCACCGAGGGAAGAAGAAAGGCCACCGCCCTTTGGATTTTGAATGAGTACAATCACTCCTAAGATTATCGATGCTAAAACAATGAGAATAATAAAAACAACTAACATATTTAAATACTTTTTAAATTTTCAATTTTGGCTGCAAAGTACGCGCTTTTTGAAGGATTTATCAAACTTAATTTTTGATACATTTCCAATGCTTTTTCACGTTTTCCCTGTTTTACTAAAACCTCTGCCATGGCTTCTGTCAGCACGTTTGCATCTTTGTTCGATGATTCTGATGATGCCTGGATAATTTTTTCAATTACTTCATTTTGTTCCGGCAATTGCCCGGGATGTAATTTCTTCATGCTTTTTAACCAGGCGGTAAAACTTTTTACCTGTTTGACAAGGTGGTCATTCTCCAACGCTTCTTCATTTATTTTTATTCCCTGCGATGCAAAATAATCAACAGTATGCAGTGGTTCAAAAGAAACTGTTTCATATTCATCTTCATCAGGATTTGCATCTTCTTTAGAGGAATTGATTGATTCATCAGGAATTTTTACATCCAAAACCGATTTATCTTCATTCCCATTTTCTTCTTTAGATAAATTTTGGTTTTCAGAATCAATATTCTTATCTTCTGCTGCTGAAGGCGCGATTTCTACTTCCGTATTTTCTGAATTAGTATCCCTATTTTTCTGGTCTGCTTCCGTCAACTCTGAAGAAGGAATTTCAATTATTTCTTCTTTTACTGATGGCGGCAATTCATCTTCTTCTTTAGTATCTGCTAAATTATTCTCGTTTTTTTCATCAGTGGCCGGCGCAATTTCTGTCGAAGGGATCTCAATTATTTCCTCCTTTACTGATGCTGGCAATTCTGCCTCAGTATTTATTGTGTCTGAATCACTTTCTAAACTTTCTTTGTTACCAGAATGAGTTTCTGAAGAAGAATTTTCAATTATTTCTTCCGTTACTGAAGTAGGAAATTCTTCTTCCTCTTTAATTTCCTCTAATGAATTGTGAGTATTTTCATCATTGTCGGAAGCGATTTCAGAAGAAGGAATTTGTATTATTTCTTCCTCTACTGATGTTGGCATTTCTTCATCAGTATTTCTTGTGTCTAAATCTTTTTCTGTATTTTCTCTGTCAACAGAATCAGTTTTTGAAGAAGGAATTTCAATTATTTCTTCGCTTTCTGAAGTCGGAAATTGTTTTTCCTCTTTAATTTCCTCTAATGAATTCTGATTATTTACATGATTGTTGGAAGCAATTTCAGAAGAAGGAATTTCAATTATTTCTTCCTTTACTGATGCCGGTAATTCTTCTTCACTATTTATTTTGTCTAAATCACCTTCTATATTTTCTTTGCCAACAGGATCAGTTTCTGAAGAAGGCTTTTCAATCATTTCTTCGTTTACTGATGATGATATTTCCTCTTGCTCTTTTATTTCTGCAGAAGAATTGTCATTGTTTTCTTCAGCAGAAGAAGGAACGTCAATTATATCTTCATTCGCTGAAGCTGTTGATTCTTCCTCGTTTATTTTTTCTTCTGAAATATTTTCTGTTGGATTATCAATTTGCCACAACTGATATTCACTCCAGATTGGATTGTTTAAAAATAATGCTGTTTGTTTTGCCAGCTCTTGAAAAGCGGGATTGTTGTTTTTTTTATGATGATACAAAAGCAAAAAGCGCGCTACGGAACTTGCCGGAAAATCCTGTACATTTCTTTCAAGAACTTCAAGATCGTTATCAGTCTCTGAATAAAATAACGCTGCGTAATTTGTGGATGTAATCATCAAATTTTGTTATTACCAGTTTGAAAATATTTTATTAAAGATAGCATCTGTAACGGTTTTAAGAATATTATCCATTTTATTTGTTTCCGCCTGTTGCAAAGTCAGATTTGCAGGAAAATCATAATTGCTGGTAAGGTCTGTTTCAAAACTTTTTGCAGGATCCGGGTCTACGGTATTTTTAAAGATCAAATGAAAAGTAACATTCAAGCGGTTTGTACCTGCAGATTGATTCGCAACACCGCTTGTAACAACGCTCCAGTCAGAAACATAACCACTAATATCATAATTCGCATCATCATTTTTTGTTTCCCGCAACCTGGTTTGACTGATAATTTTTTGCCTTAATTTTTCAGTCAGCGCCGGTGCTACTGTTGGATTTACATACCGGGCCCTGTTCTCAAACAGATTTACACGGAATGTTTTTATCTCAGGCGGAATAGGAGAGGTATCTTTAAAAGAATATTTACAGGTAGCAAAACTGAAAATCAGGAAAAGAAAACTCAGTAACGCAAAAAGCTTTATAGTTGAATGACGTTTCATTTTTTTGGCAAATTTTAAACACAATTTTTCAGACATAAGTTACACGAATCAGGCAAGTATGATTTTTAAACTTTGAACATTCAACATCGAACCTTATACACCTTCAACGTTAAACTTCGTGCTACTCACTAATATTATATTCTTTCAATTTTCTGTAAAGCGTTCTCTCGCTAATTCCAAGATCACCGGAAGCGTCCCTTCTTTTTCCACGATGCTTTTTTAATGCTTTAATGATGAGATCCTTTTCTGCATCCATAATGCTCAACGATTCTTCTACTTCCTGGTGCTCATCAATGTTGTTATTATTAAGTACCATCGGTTGTCCGGTTGTGATAGCAGCTGGTCTTGGTTCTTCACGAAAATCGTTCAACATCGGTTCATTTCTGAAATGATGATCATTCATTGCAGAAGGATTTTGTAATACTTCAAAAAACATTCTTTTCAATTCAGTTACATCTTTCTTTACATCAAAAAATAACTTGTAGAGTATTTCCCTTTCGTTTGCAAATTCTTTTTGATTGCTTCCCTGCTGTTGATGGGCAAGTACCGGTAAACGATTGAAATTTGTAAGTGGTAAAAACTTTCTCAATTGATCGCCATTTACACTCTTATCTTTCGAAAGAACAGATACCTGTTCGGCGATATTTTTTAATTCGCGCACGTTTCCCGGCCAGGGGTAACTGACCAGCACTTCCCTCGCATCATCAGTCAACTGAACCGGTGGCGCTTTGTATCTTTCTGCAAAATCAACGGCAAATTTTCTAAACAATAAAGGAATGTCTTCTTTGCGATCGCGCAAAGCCGGAACCCTTATTGGCACGGTGTTTAAACGATAATATAAATCTTCCCTGAACCTACCACTGTGGGTATATTCAAGCAGATCTTTGTTGCTGGCAGCAATGACTCTCACATCGGTTTTCTGTACTTTTGAAGAACCAACGCGAATGTATTCACCTGCCTCAAGTACACGCAACAAACGCGCTTGTGTTCCCAAAGGAAGTTCACCGATCTCATCCAGAAAAATGGTGCCGCTATTCACTGTTTCAAAATAGCCTTTGCGGCTTTCAACTGCTCCGGTAAACGATCCTTTTTCGTGTCCAAAAAGTTCTGAATCTATTGTGCCTTCTGGTATAGCACCACAGTTTACCGCGATAAACGGGTTATGTTTGCGAGCTGAAAGGGAATGTATAATATGCGAGAAAACTTCCTTTCCCACACCGCTTTCTCCATTGATCAAAACGCTCAAATCGGTATTGGCAACCTGTATTGCTACATCTAGTGCATGAACCAATCCTGGCGAATTACCTATAATTCCAAACCTGTTTTTTATTGCTTGCTGATCCATTTAATTTTTGTCTAAATATTTGGAAATTTCTTCTTTTAATATTGGAAGATAAACTTTTACAATTGCCCAAATCGCGTTGCTATCTACCAAGTCGTAATCATGAACGATAATGTGCCGTAACACAATTATCTTTCTTTGATGAGACACTTTAATATCTGAATTCAATTTTGATGCCTTTGACAACGCTTCTCCGATTATTGCAAATCTCCTTTCGATTGCATCAGTAACCAGAAAGTTATTTTCGTATTCACGTAAACTTTGGGTATGCGTCAAATGTCTATTAATTATTGCTATGGAATTTATAATATAAAATAAAAAAGCATTTGCATCTTTACCCATAAATTTTTATTTTCTCACTATTGATTTGCCTTGATAAATATGATTCTTTAATTTCTCCTTTGGCATCAAATCGATATTTCTTTTTAAAATATTTTCAAGGAAAAAAAGAAAATTAAAATAGTTATCGGCATACTGTAATTCTTCGATTTTAGCTTTATCACATTCGTATAAAAAGTCAACGTCACTTTTTTCGTTGAAATTTTTTGAGTTTGTAGCGCTACCGAAAAGATAGAGCGATTTCAAATTATGTTTTTTACATAATTCAATTATAGCCGGCAGGTTATTTTCTATAAATTTTATCATAACAGTTTTTATAAATCACTAAAAGCTGTTTTTTACTGCTTGCTTTATTTAAATTATCTGATAATTTTAGAACCGACCTTTAATGTCTTCTTTTTCTTTCGTCTTTTCTTTTAACACTCCCATCAATGTTCCGGCAGTACAACTTTCTATAAAGACATCCACATAATCTCCCTTGTTTAAATTTCCGGTTTTTGGAAATACCACCATTTTATTATGATCTGTTCTTCCTGCCCAATGTTCCTTGCTCTTTTTTGAATCTCCTTCTATCAATACTCTAAATGTTTTTCCCAAATCTCTTTCCATACTGTGCAAAGAGTGTATGCGGTGCAAATCCACTATTTCCTGCAATCTTCTTTTCTTTACATCAAGTGGTACATCATCGGCAAATCTTCTGGCTGCCAGCGTTCCCGGTCGTTCAGAATAAAAATACATGTAGGCCAAATCGTATTTACAATATTCAAAAAGGCTGACAGTTTCTTTATGATCTTCTTCAGTTTCAGAACAAAAACCGGTGATGGAATCAGTAGAAAGCCCGCAGCCAGGAAGAATTTCTCTTATCCTGTTTACTTTGGCAATATACCATTCACGGGTGTACGTACGGTTCATCATCTGCAAAATCCTCGTGCTGCCGCTTTGCACAGGCAGATGAATGTAATTGCAAATGTTGTCGTATTTTTTTATTGTAAATAACACGTCGTCCGTAATGTCTTTTGGATGCGAAGTAGAAAATCTGACACGCAGCAAAGGCGAAATCTGTGCTACTTTTTCCAGCAGATTTGCAAATGAAACTATAGAATTATCGACAGGATTTATCCATTGATAACTGTCGACATTTTGTCCCAATAAAGTTACTTCACGATAGCCCTCATCAAACAAATCCATACATTCTTTTATCACAGAAGCGGCGTCTCTGCTGCGTTCCCGTCCACGGGTAAAAGGAACCACGCAAAAGGAACACATATTATTACAGCCGCGCATAATGCTGACAAATGCGGTTACGCCGTTGCTGTTCAACCTGATTGGCGAAATATCTCCATAAGTTTCTTCCCGGCTCAACAACACATTCACTCCTTTCTGGCCGCTTTCTGCTTCTTCTATCAATGCCGGCAAAGAGCGATAGGCATCAGGCCCAATGACAATGTCAACTAATTTTTCTTCTTCCAGAAATTTTGATTTCAATCTTTCTGCCATGCATCCCAATACGCCAATCAATAATTCAGGCTTATATTTTTTCATTTTTCTGAATTCAGTCAGCCTTCTTCTTACTGTTACTTCCGCTTTCTCACGTATCGAACATGTATTGATGAAAATCATATCTGCATTTTCAAATTGCATCGTAATTCCAAAACCTTCTTTTTGCAAAATGGATGCTACCACTTCACTATCAGCAAAATTCATGGCGCAGCCATAACTTTCAATATAAAATTTTTTGGTAAATGGATTTGAGTTAATTTCTTTTGGTGCAAAGGCTTCTCCCTGCCTGCTTTCATCATGTTTTTTCTCAAGAATTAATTCCTGCATTTCAATTTTATTTCTTAGCGGGCAAAGATAATAAATTAAAAAATTGCGTCAGTATGGCAGAAAGTTAATAATAAGGGCTTTTAATTTATTGAATTATCGATGGTTAGTGTGTCTTGCGGCAGATGAAGAAATAAGACATTTTCTTATTTTCAAATTTTGCATATTTAGCAGCATATTAGCACGAGCACATTATTGTTTAGCTATAAATTTGGCAACTCTCATAATTTTTCCTTTTGTTAACGAAAGCGTATCACTTTTTAAATAATAATGATTGGCTGTAGAGAGCGCTTTAAAAAATTCGTTTTCATATGTCAGTGCCGGACAAAATACTTTGGTACTTACCAACGGACCGAAAGAAATCTCGTTATTTTTTAGCACATAAGTACCGGAAAATGCATTACAACCACCGTTTCCTTCAACACGGTTTTGGTCTTTATGCAATATCAAATACATTTCTTTTCTCTCCGGCGTATCGGTGACAGGTTTTCCCATTAATTCCACTAAAGTCCAATGCGTTTCCTGAAGGGGCGCCTTTACTAATGTTGTAGCATCAGCCGAATCTTTTATCATCTTGTTCGACGGATTACAATTCATATATATCGCTCCAAAGCCGATCAAAGCCGTAATGATTATTTCAAATCGTATTTTCATGACTTTTGATTTTTATTTTCGGGGAAATAATTCCATATTTTTTATGAATATGTTTACTTTCACTTTTAATTTTTACCGATGGCCAAAAGAAGTAAACTGTTTTCGCCCATTACCATTCTGATGATTGTCATTGTAATTGCTGCGTTGGCTACATGGTTTGTACCGGCAGGAAAATACAATACACTTTCCTACAATGATCACAATTTCAAATATAGTACCGATTCTTCTGAACAGGTTTTGCCTTTTAACAAACGCACCCTTGATAGTCTCGGCATTTTTATTTCTCCTGAAAAGTTTGCTTCCGGTTCTATCAGAAAACCAGTTTCAGTGCCGCACACTTTTCACTTGATTGATAGAAATTCACAGGGGGCGATAGACATTCTTGAAGCACCGTTGAAAGGAATAACAGACGCGATAGAAATTATTTTATTCCTGCTGATCATTGGTGGTTTCATGAATGTATTTCATGAGACAGGCGCAATGGTAAAAGGGCTAACGTCTCTTTCTTTCAAGATGAAAGGCAAAGAAGCGTGGCTTATTATTACGCTTACTTTTTTATTTTCCTTCGCTGGTGCTTCTTATGGAATGGCGGAAGAAGCATTGGTTTTTTATCCGGTAATGGTTCCGTTATTTCTTGCCGCAGGATACGATCTCTTAGTGCCGGTTGCCGTAATTTTTGGTGGTACAAATCTGGGAACGCTTTCTTCTTTCACCAATCCGTTTTCCACAATTATTGCTTCAAATGCCGCCGGTGTGAATTGGTCTGATGGCCTCACCGAGCGGGTTTTGATGTTTTTGATTTCTACAACAATCATGATTTGGTATTTGGTGCGCTATGCACAGAAGGTAAAAAAAGATCCAACGAAATCCCTTGTTTATAAAACAGACGGCGATGTTAGTTCTCCTTACCAAAATATAAAAAGTACGGCGGTTGCAGAACCATTGTCTGTAAAAACGAAGCTTTTACTGGTACTTTTTTTAGCTACATTTTTGACTATGATTGCAGGAGTGGTTTGGTTTGATTGGTGGCTTTTGGAAATGTCTGCATTATTTCTTGGCGTTTCCATTTTGATTGCGGTTATAACAAAATCAAACGAAAGGAAATTTCTTGAACAATTTATAAAAGGCGCAGAAAGTTTATTAGCTGTTGCATTTATTGTCGGCGTTGCCCGCGGCGTTACCATTATATTAAATGACGGGCATATCAGTGATTCAATCTTATTTTATTCTGCAAAATTAGTAAGTGGAATGCCGCCGTCACTTTTCATAATTGTCTTGCTTGTATTGTTTATCATTTTTACTTTGTTTATTTCATCCTCATCAGGAATGGCGGTGCTTACGATGCCAATTATGGGTGGCCTTGCGGTAATAGTGAATGTGCCTGGGAGGGAAATTGTAAACGCTTATTTATTCGGAATGGGTATCATGGGTTTCCTCACGCCAACCGGATTAATTCTGCCCTCTCTTGCTTTGGTAAATGTCAGTTTGAAAGCGTGGTGGAAGTTCATTTATCCATTGCTGATCATGCTTTTTATTGTTTGTTCCCTGTTCTTGATTATTGGCATTCATATACAATAGCAATAATTAAAATTTCACATTTCTATTATAATTGAGGTGCAATATTTGCTGTTTTCTGATTTAAAAAATGCAATCATGAAGACAAAAAATATTGAGAAGCTTCTATCTGTTTCATTTTTAGCTTTGTTGATTTCAGTGCTTATAAATAGTTGTTCTTCTTCAAAAAATGTAGTGAAATTAAATTCTGATGAAGTCAGAAATATGGTCGATTCATCGCGTTTTGTTTTTATTCCAGAAAGAGTGTCTCCTTTGCGTGGTTCCTCGCGCTATCTTACCTCCAGGTATGATGCCGTTGTAAAAAAAGACAGCATTACCTGTTATCTACCTTACTTTGGCCGTGCTTACCAGGCACCAATGGATCCATCAAAAGGAGGAATTCAATTTACATCTACTAAATTTTCTTATACCGCGACACCCAAGAACAATAACGAGTGGCAAGTGACGATCAAGCCAAACGATTATACTGATGTAGAGCAATTGTACTTTAATATTTTTGGAAATGGAACTGCGAGTTTGAATGTAGTTAGTGGGCACCGAGACGCGATTTCGTTTTCAGGACATATTGAAAGGATAAGCCAATAACGAAACAATTATCAATAGCAATGGATCAACAGACCGGAAAATATATTTTAATTGCAGGGGCAATCATTGTTGCAGCGGGAATACTCATTTATTTTTTTCATGATTATTTCAAATGGATTGGAAGGCTTCCCGGAGATTTCAGAATTGAAAAAGAAAATTTCCGTTTTCATTTTCCGTTAGCTACCATGATCATTTTCAGTCTGCTAATTACCATCCTTATTAATATCTTTAAAAGATTTTTCTAACGATTATTGAATGAACTATTTTGTTGAAAAGAATTCTATTGTTCGTCAGATTTGGGGTAAAAGTGATACTGTCCTTTTTATCTTTGCAGGCGCTGCCGCAGAGTTTGCTTTAAACAAAGCAGTAGACTGGCTTTACTTTACCGGAAGACTTCCGACAGATCCTCTCGGCAGATTATTTTCGACGGTTAGCTACGCGCGAAAAATTATTTTCGCGGAAAATGAACAGGCTTTAAAAACAATAGTTTCAATTTTTACCATTCATAAAGCTGTAGAAAATAACCGGGGAAAAGCAATACCAGACTGGGCTTACAGAGATGTGCTGTATATGTTGATCCATTATTCGATTGCGTCATTTGAATTATTAGAAAGGAAATTATCTGCGGAAGAGAAAGAAGAGGTTTATAATGTTTTTTATCGTTTCGGAATGAGGATGAAACTAAGAGATCTGGCGCAAAATCACATTGAATGGATGCAGCAAAGAGAAACGGATATGCAAAATGATCTTGTGAAAAGTGAATACACTATCGATCTTTTTAAGCAGTACAAAAAGCATCTCGGGCCTGTTCGTTATTTTCTTTTAATAGAAGGACAGAAGTTAATTATTCCGGAAAGAGCCAGAAAATTATTAGGATTCAAAAAGGTTTCATTTCTCACATTCATTCTGCCTTTTTACAAACTCAGCCGTGTTTTGCATTTAGATGACAACATTAAAAAGTCGTTGCTTCCAAAAAAATATGTGAAGGAAATTTATGAGCTTGATATTGAGTAAGCGGTACATTAAAAAAATGTGGCATAAAAATTTCTTTTG
>JAICYZ010000178.1 GCA_025933935.1 Chitinophagaceae bacterium | reverse complement strand
TTTGCGCAGCAAGTAACCCTGACAGCCAAAAATATGAGGCTGGAGAAGGTTTTTAAGGAAATCAGGAGACAAACAGGTTATGTATTTTTCTATGATGCCAATCTTTTGAAAAAAACCAGGCCGGTGAGTATTGATGTGAAAAATGGCTCGGTGGAAGAAGTATTAAGGGAAAGCCTTGAAGGCAAACCGCTTGATTTTTCCATAGAGCGGAAGACCATTACCATTGTGCAAAAAGAAAGTATTGCATCAAACAAAGGATCATTGACGGCCAAGGTTTTATCACCTGCAGCTCCTTTGTTTCAACAAATAAAGGGAACGGTAAAAGATGAAAGAGGAAATCCTTTGGCGGCCGTTTCTGTGGTAGTGAAAGGAACTAAAAGAGGAACCAGCACTGCCGCTGATGGAAGTTTTTCTATCGATGCTAATGTGGGAGATGTGTTGGAATTTTCGATGGTAGGGTATAAAAAAAGGAGCGTAACAGTGGGTGCGAACACGAATATTTCTATTGAAATGGAAATAGAAGCGGTAGCAGGAAATGAAGTAGTGATAGTCGGATACGGAACCCAAAAGAAAGTAGATCTGACAGGCGCCGTATCGCAGGTAAGCGGCGAAAGATTGCAGGATCGTCCCATTACCAATGTTGCAGATGGTCTGCAGGGTGTGATGGCCAATGTGAATGTAACTACTACCGGCTCCGGAGGAACGCCGGGTGCATCCAAAAGTATTAATGTACGAGGCTATACCGGCCTTGGTTCGTCTGCTTCTCCTTTAATATTAGTCGATGGGGTTCCCGGGGATATCAATTCAATAAATCCTTCGGATATAGAATCTATAACCGTGCTGAAAGATGCTGCTTCATCAGCTATCTATGGTTCCCGCGCGCCTTATGGTGTAATTCTTATTAAAACCAAACAGGGAAAAAAAGGCCAACACTTGACTGTTTCATTAAATTCTAATTTTTCAAATAGTCAACCCCTTGACGTTCCTAAAATGATGAACTCTTTACAATTTGCAGAAATTTATAATGATGCATTTGTAAATGCAGGCCAAAATCCATGGATTACTGATGCGACCATAGAAAGAATTAAAAAATATATGGCCGATCCTAAAAATACACCTCCTACGATTGTGGATCCAAATAACCCTGCTCAATGGTTATCGTGGAATAATGCCAATGCTAATAATGACTGGTTTAAAGTATATCTTAAAAAATGGTCTCCAAGCCAACAGCATAATTTAAGTGTCTCAGGTGGTAGTGAAAATATTACGTATTTTCTGGGTCTGGGATACAATAAGAAGAATGGGTTGTTTAATTACTTTCACGACAACTTTGACAGGTATAATTACCGGGGAAACGTTACTGCCAAAATAAACAAATGGATGTCGTTGTCTCTGAAGTCTTCTTTTGCGCAGAAAAATTCAAACGCGCCCTATGCCGGTGCAGACATTGGCTACAATTGGTTTCACCAGATTCCACGCCGTTTCCCAATGGTGCCCGTGAAAGATCCTAATGGACATTATACTAATCATTCTTACATTCCCGAAATTATGAACGGTGGCCGGGACATTAATACTTCGAATGATTCCTGGATAACAACCGATTTGATTCTTACCCCTTTAAAAGGGCTGACTATAGATGCCAATTATAGCTATAATTATTATACAGGTCTGAGCCAACAAACCCAATTGCCCTTTACTTATTATTTAGCCGATAATACCCCAACTACGAACGGAATGATCTCACAGTTGTGGAAGTCGAATACTACCTCTCATTACCATACTTACAACGTTTACGGCAGTTATGAAAAACAAGTTGGCGAACATTATTTTAAGGCATTATTAGGATATCAGCAGGAATATAAATCGAGTGAATCGCTATCCGGCCACAACAGCAACCTTTATAATCTTGATTTGCCTTCGCTCGCACTCACCTATGGCAATAATTATAGCGCCAGTGACAATATGTGGGCGTGGGCTACGGAAGGTTTATTTATGCGCTTCAATTACAATTATAAAGAAAAGTATCTCTTTGAATTTAATGGCCGATATGATGGATCTTCACTTTTTCCTTCTGACAGACGATATGCCTATTTTCCTTCTTTTTCTGTCGGGTATAATGTAGCCAAAGAGAATTTCTGGAAGCCATTGGCAAATGTGTTAACGACGCTTAAACTCAGAGCATCGTACGGAACTCTTGGCGATGTATCAACATTACTGAACCAATCAAACTATTACCCGTATCAAAATACACTCGTTACGCAGCCTCCTGCGAGTACAAACTGGGAGTTTGCCGGCGGAAGACAACCGTATGTACAGGTGGGAGGACTCACAGATCCAAATATTACCTGGGCTAAACCAAGCATGTTGGATTTCGGATTGGATATTGCTGCCCTGGACAACAGGCTTCAGGGTACATTTGACTGGTACCGCCGGAAAACAAAAGACTTGTTTGGTCCTGCCCAGTCTTATCCCGGTGTGCTGGGAGTAAATCCTCCTCAAAAAAATAATGCCTCTATCCAGACTACCGGTTTTGACCTAACGATTGGCTGGCAGGATAAAGTGGGTAAGCTTGGATACAACGCAAGCTTTGTTTTGTCAAATTATAAAGGAGTTGTGTTGAGCTATCCAAATCCATCAAAAATAATTACCGATTGGTATGATGGAGCAGCCATGGGAGCGATATGGGGATATACGGCGGTAGATCTTTTTCAGTCGCAGGATGAAATTGCTAAATCTGCCAGCCAGACTAAAATCTATTCAAACTGGAAACCGGGCGATGTTCATTACCAGGATTTGAATGGAGATGGAAAAATTGACTGGGGTAAAAACACCGTTGATAGTTCGGGCGACCTTTCTATAATTGGCAATTCCACTCCTCAGTTCAGTTATGGTTTCAATTTCGGCCTTAACTGGAAAGGATTTGATCTAAATGGATTTGTGCAGGGAATTGGAAAACGTGAATTCTTCTCGACCTCCAATTATTTTTGGGGAATAACCGGAAATCAATGGCAGGGATCTCCTTTAACTTCCAATTTGAACCGGTATACGCCGGATAATCCGAATGGATATTTTCCCAATTATTATATGAGTGGAGAAATGAATAAAAATATGCAAACAAGCACAAGGTATTTATTGAATGCCGCTTATCTGCGGATGAAAAATTTGCAGATTGGATATACTGTTCCTGCTTCAATCACCAATAAAGCTCATATTTCCCGTTTGAGGGTTTATGGAAGCGTGGAAAACCTCTTTACCATTGCGCCAGGATTGCACAACAAGTTCCAGGTAGATCCGGAAGTATTGATCAGTGATTCAAAAATCTATCCTATTCAACGGACCTTCTCTTTGGGAATTAATCTTAATCTACAGTAAAAGCAAAAAATATTAATCATATGAAATTAAAATATTTAACAGTAGTTTGTTGCGGTGTATTGCTGGCCGGACTATCCGGTTGCTTAAAAAGCAAGCTTCTTGACCAGAATCCGCAAACATCCATTAGCGACGCCACTTACTGGCATACCGTCAATGATTTAAAATTATACGCCAATAATTTTTATCAAAAATTACCGAGTTACATAGGAGTATGGGGAACAATGGGGCCTTATAGTGAGGAAGATAATACCGATAATATGGTCTATGGGCAATATAACAGCCGCTTAAATGGCGAAAATACAATTCCCGCCTCAGGTGGAGGATGGGCTTATGGTGATTGGGCAAATATCCGGGATGTCAATTATTTCCTGGCGAATTATACCAAAGTAACCGAACCTTTTAATTCTATTGCCACCTATGTAGGTGAAGCCTATTTTTTCCGCGCTTATTTTTATTTCAGCAAATTAAAAAGCTTTGGAAATTTGCCATGGATCAATAAGCCACTCACCACAAATGATACAAGCTACCTGATGGCTACTGTCCTCGCCAGGAACATCATTGTTGATTCGATACTTTCCGATTTGACCAAAGCGTCAGCTATGTTGCTGCCCAAGGGGAATGCAGAGCCGATGCGCATCTATAAAGAATTTGCGCAGGGATTCAAATCAAGAGTGGCGCTGTATGAAGGAACCTGGGAAAAGTACCATAAAAACGATCCCTTTGGCGTTCCCGGCCAGGATGGAACGCAGTTTTTACAAATTGCTGCAAATGCTGCTGATTCAGTCATCAATTCAGGAAAATTTGCTCTCGATAACGTCGGAAAACCGGATGGTTATTGGAGCTTATTCAATCAAAACGATTACTCGGGCAGTAAGGAAGTGATGTTCTGGAGGTCCTACAGTTACGAGGATTTAATCACCCAGCACTGGAATCAATATTCTTCTGCAGGCGCAAACCGGGGAGTTACAAAGAGCCTGGTAGATGCCTACCTGTGCAAAGATGGACAACCAATAGCAACAAGTCCTCTATATAAAGGCGATGATTCCTTGAGCCTCGTTGTAGAAAACCGGGATCCAAGATTAGACCAAACAATTTATACGCCTGGCGATATCATCTTTAGCGCAGCAACCTATCCGACCGGGCAAGCCCTGGTCTTTAAATATCCGGCGTTGGATGCAGGCGGTGAAACCCGCAACATTACAGGTTATCAATTGTATAAAGGCCATAGTTTGGATTATAACCAGGCATTTGATGTGAACCAGGACGGCATCACAGGCCTTATATTTATGAGGTATGCAGAAGTATTATTGAATGCGGCAGAAGCTAAAGCCGAACTGGGCACAATCACCCAGGACGATTTGGATAAAACGATTAACCTGCTCCGCGACAGAGTAAGCATGCCGCATCTCATACTTGGTTCTATTGTTACCGATCCAAATTGGAAGTTCCCTTCACTTTCTCCTGTCATCAATGAAATAAGGCGTGAAAGAAGGGTGGAATTGGCTTGTGAAGGTTACCGGTTTGATGATATTATGCGCTGGGCCGCAGCTCCACAATTAATAGTCGGATGGAAGCCCCTGGGAGCAAAATGGAATCAATGGGCAACCGTATTAACAACAATGAAAGTAGGCAAGGACGTTTATCTTAATCCGCAAGGATATATTGAACCTTTCCAAAAAGTGGCTACCATGCCTAATGGCTACCAGTTTAACATCAAAAGGGATTATTTGTTACCGATTCCTACCCGCGAGCTTACGCTAAACGGCAACCTGAATCAAAATCCGGGATGGTGAATGAGGAACGCTATAAGTTTTTCTCATAATAAAACACAGAATATCCGCAGCAGCAATGCTGTGGGTATTTCTTTTTTTTTAGAAGCCCCTTAAAAAATAAGAAATGAGATTATTTGTTGGTTTACTGATTGCATCACAGCTCATGTTTTCCTCCGGCGCGAAATGCCAAAAGCATGGATGGAAGCTGATCTGGAGCGATGAATTTTCTAGCAACGGAAAGCCCGATTCTTCCAAATGGACTTTTTCTGGCCGCGGCACCGCCGATTGGAAATGTTATTGTACGGATGATACTGCGACGGCTCTGGTGAAAGGCGGATTTCTTTATCTGCGCGGCATTGAATCGAATAACCCTTCTGATACTGCCAAATACATGACCGGATGCATTCAAACAAAAGGAAAATTTTCTTTTAAATATGGAAAGCTGGAAGTGCGCGCGAAAGTTTCCGCAGGACAAGGCTCCTGGCCGGCCATCTGGCTTCTGGGCGAAAATGGCACCTGGCCCGATAACGGTGAAATTGATGTGATGGAGCATCTGAATTTTGACACGATTTTTTACCAAACCATGCACAGCTACTATATTGATAAATTAAACCACAGAAAGGATCCTCAATATTTTACTACCGCGGCTTTTAATGTAAATGATTTTAATGTTTACGGAATGGAATGGTTTGCGGATAGGATTGATTTATTCATCAATGGCAAAAAGACATTTTCTTATCCAAAGATTTTAAACGATACTACCGGAAAACAATGGCCTTTTGATCAACCTTTTTACATCATTCTTGACCAGGCTTTGGGCGGCAATTGGCCGGGGCCGGTCAACAAAAAAGATCTCCCTCAACAAATGATAGTAGATTGGGTAAGGGTGTATCAATAAACATGCGCACCAAATTTTTTTAAAACGTATTTAATTTTAGTTTTCAATCAACCCCGGAAAATTATCATGATGAAATACAAAATATTATTTCTTCTTCTTTTTACTGCTTTATTTGCCCAGGCACAGAAGAAAAATTATGCGGTCATTTTACCAACCGATTCAGAATCGGAAATCATTTTTAAAGCAGCGAATGTGGTTCCTTCGCCGCGGCAATTGCGATGGCAAAAACTGGAGCTGACGTGCTTCTTTCATTTTGGTGTAAACACCTTTACCGGCAACGAGTGGGGCACCGGAAAAGAAGACCCGAAAATATTTAATCCAACAAAATTAAACGCCAACCAATGGGTGAAAACCGCTAAGGACGCTGGTTTTAAGCAAGTAATTCTCACTGCCAAACACCACGATGGATTTTGTCTTTGGCCTACAAAAACTACTGAACATTCTGTAAAAAACAGTCCCTGGAAAAATGGAAAAGGCGATGTGGTAAAAGAAGTAGCTGATGCGTGCAGGAAACAAAATATGGGCTTTGGCATTTATCTTTCTCCGTGGGATAGAAATTCGAAGTTTTATGGTACCGATGAATACAATGATTTTTTTGTAAAACAACTTACTGAGTTGCTTAGCAACTATGGCCGCATAGACGAAGTTTGGTTCGACGGTGCGAACGGTGAAGGCCCGAATGGCAAAAAGCAGGTGTATGATTTTGACCGTTGGTACCGGGTTATCAGGAAATTACAACCAGCCGCTGTGATTGCAATCATGGGGCCGGACGTGCGCTGGGTAGGTACCGAAACCGGCTACGGACGGGAAACAGAATGGAGTGTGGTTCCTGCTGATAATCTTGACCAGGCAGCCATTTCCTCCAATTCTCAAAAGAGCATCAATTTTAAGCCAACAGGAGATATGCGCGGAGACGACCTTGGCAGCCGCGAAAAAATTATCCATGCAAAGGGTCTGGTTTGGTACCCGGCCGAGGCAGATGTTTCCATCAGGCCCGGATGGTTTTATCATAAGGACCAAAATGATAAAATAAAATCTCCGGAAAAACTTTTGGATATTTATTTTCATTCGGTCGGTAGAAACTGCGTATTGCTGATGAACATTCCTCCTGATAAGGAAGGATTGATCAATGATGCAGATATAAAAGTTTTGCATCAATGGACTAAACTAAGAGACGATATTTTTAAAAATAACCTGGCGACCGGCGCTATCATTTCCTCTTCAAATGGAATCCATGGGAACGCACTTTTAGATAAAAAATATGATACGTATTGGACAACAAAAGCAAAAGATACTTCCGCAGTTATTGAATTAAAATTGAAAAATAAATCCACATTCAACGTATTGATGCTCCAGGAAAATATCGCAATTGGACAGAGAATTGAAAAATTTGAATTGGATTACTGGGATGGAAACGATTGGCAAAAAGCAACAGAAGGAACTACCGTTGGCTATAAAAGATTGCTACAGTTTAATAACATAACAACAGATAAAGTCAGGCTTAAAATTCTTTCATCAAGATTGAATCCAACCCTCTCTGAAATAGGATTGTATTTTCAGCCTGAAACCGGGAATGATAATGCGAAAGAGAAAAAATAGGAATCGTCATTATTTATTTGTTCACTGGAAAGAGCCGGTGAAGAATACAAGCAATGCGGTTAAAGGATCGAACCGCATGATGACAAATAGTTTTTTATAATGTTTAAAAAAGTTAAAATAGTAATTGCCGCTTTTGCCTTTTTTGTATTCACTCAAAATGAAGCCATAGCCCAATTATCGGTAGATAAAAATAATTTTCCATTGCCAAAGCCGCAGCAATTGGCGTGGCAACAGGCAGAACTTGGCGTAATATTTCATTATGACCTTCATGTGTTTGATACTTCTAAATACAATCAAACGCATAACAGGATAACACCCATTGCTGATTACAATATTTTTAATCCGTCAAAATTAAATGTGGAGCAATGGGTCTTATCTGCAAAAAATGCGGGTGCAACATTTGCCTTGATTACTGCCACACATGAAACCGGTTTTGCCTTATTTCGATCAGACGTAAACCCTTATTGCATGAAGGCGCTGAAGTGGAAAGATGGCAAGGGCGATATCGTAAAAGACTTTGTGGATGCGTGCAGAAAATACAATATTAAACCCGGCATTTATCTCGGCATCCG
>JAICYZ010000122.1 GCA_025933935.1 Chitinophagaceae bacterium | reverse complement strand
GGTGACTGGAAAATGTTTGTGGAGTATAAAGCGTTTGAGCCCAACTTTTATTCAATGACTGTTGGCGATTGGGGACAATCATTGCTTTATACATCAAAGTTGGGAAGTAAAGCCTACACGCTTGTTGACCTTGGACATCATTTGGCAAATGCAAATATTGAACAAATTGTTGCTTTACTGCTCATGGAAGGAAAGTTGGGCGGCTTTCATTTTAATGATTCAAAATACGGCGATGATGACCTCACCGTTGGAAGCATAAAACCTTACCAGTTGTTTCTCATCTTTAATGAATTGGTGGAAGGGATGGATGCAAAAAAAATGAACCATGCAACAGATTTAGCATGGATGATTGATGCATCTCACAATGTAAAAGATCCACTGGAAGATTTATTACAATCATTGGAAGCGATTAAAATTGCTTATGCAAAAGCATTATTGATTGACCGGAAAAAATTAGTGGAAGCACAAAATAATAATGATGTTGTCACTGCGCAGGAAATATTGCAGGACGCTTTTCGCGCTGATGTCCGTGCTCTTGTTGCAGAAGCAAGACTGCGAGCCGGAGCTGCTTTAAATCCTATAGCAGTGTATCGCAAGGAAAAAGTGAGAGACCATTTAATCAAAGAAAGAGGAAGTAAAACGATGGCCACCGGGTTGTGAGTGGTCTTGCACAGCTCACACTACCGCCGTAGAAATTTTATAAATATTATTTGTGTTTATTTATTTGTTTACTGTAAAGAATTAAAATAATGATTGGAAGATTAGCATCCATCACCACACGTGAAAGGAAATTTCCGAAGTTGAAAAGGTAACCTTTGTGTAAAATGAATAAACATCCTGTCATAGCAATTTTCGATGTAGGTAAAACCAATAAAAAGCTTTTTCTGTTTGATGAAAATTATAAAATAGTTTTTGAAAGGTCAGCGCGTTTCATTGAAACTGTTGATGAAGATGGATTCCCTTGCGAAAATTTAGACAGTTTAAAATTATCCGTTTTCGATTCTCTCCGCGAGGTATTCAGGTTGAAAGATTTTGAAATTAAAGCAATCAATTTTTGCAGTTATGGCGCCAGTTTCGTTTATCTCAATAAAGACGGAAAGGCTTGTGTGCCTTTATACAATTATTTAAAGGAATATCCTGAAAATCTAAAGAAACAATTCTACGATACTTATGGAGGTGAAGAAGAATTTTCATTTCGCACTGCCTCGCCCGTTTTAGGAAGCCTCAATTCCGGAATGCAATTGTATAGGATAAAATATGAAAAGCCGGATTTGTTCAAAAAAATAAAATATGCATTGCATCTGCCGCAATATTTAAGCTATCTCATCACATCGGCGCTTTACAGTGATATTACCAGCGTCGGCTGCCATACCAATCTTTGGGATTTTCAAAAAAACGAATATCATTCCTGGGTACAAAAGGAAGGAATTCTCGAAAAGCTTGCACCGATTTTTCCATGCAACGAGGTCGTTCCGGCTTCTTTCCCGGGCAGTAATTATTCTGTGGGTATCGGTCTTCACGACAGTTCTGCCGCGCTAATCCCTTACCTGGTAAATTTTCATGAGCCATTTATTTTATTGTCGACCGGTACCTGGTGTATTTCTTTAAATCCTTTCAATCATTCTCCATTGACAAAAGAAGAACTTCAGAAGGATTGCCTGTGCTTTATGAGCTTTGAAGGCAAACCCGTAAAGGCTTCCAGGTTATTTGCCGGTTATGAACATGAACAGCAGGTAAAAAGGATTGCTGATCATTTTAACCAAAGCCCGGCGCGATACCGGACAATGGATTTTAATCCTGAAGTTATTGCAGCTCTTCAAAAGAGGAATCATGGATTTAAGAACTTACAATCCGGTAAAAACATATTGAAAACGTCGTTCTTTGCAGAAAGAGAATTATCTGATTTTGCAAATGACGAAGAAGCTTATCACCAGTTAATGCTGGATATTATGAATCAACAATATTTGTCAACACAACTGGTATTGAAAGGAACGAAAGTGAAAAGAATTTTTGTTGATGGCGGCTTTAGTAAAAATATAATTTATATGAATTTGCTTGCCTGCTGCTTTCCCGATATTGAAATATTTGCAGCAAGTATGGCACAGGCAACAGCAATGGGCGCGGCACTTTCGATTCATAGTGCATGGAATAAAAAAAGTTTGCCTAATGATATCATCGAGTTGAAATATTTTTCGTCAAGCCATTGTCCTGTTTTGTAAATGAAATTTACGCGCTGATAATCCGTATCCTGTAATTTGAATAAAAGTCGAGAATCCTGAAAAAATATCATCATGAAATTAGCCTATAACCCCCGATACCCTTCTGTAGAAAGCCTGCGTGAAAAGGCAAAGCGAAGGATTCCCGGATTTGCATTTGATTATCTGGATGGAGGTTGTAATGAAGAGATCAACCTTCATAAGAATACGTCCGAGATCCGGGAGATTGAGCTTCTTCCGGAGTATCTGAAACAACATTTCGGCTCTGATTTGAAAACAGAACTTTTTGGACATGTTTATGATGCTCCTTTTGGAATTGCGCCTGTAGGTTTGCAAGGATTGATATGGCCAAATTCTCCTGAAATACTTGCCAGTGCTGCCTTTAAACACAATATTCCTTTTGTGCTAAGTACAGTAAGTACGAGCACTATTGAGCGAATCAGTGAAATTACGGAAGGACAGGCATGGTTTCAATTATACCATCCTGCCGATAATTCATTAAGAGATCAAATCATTAAACGTGCTTCCGAACATTGCCCGGTATTGGTTATTCTGAGTGATGTACCGACCTTTGGATATCGCAATAAAGAAATAAAAAATGGCCTTGCGATGCCACCCAGAATGACACTGCATAATGTGCTACAGATCATGGGAAGACCAAATTGGGCGCTCAAAACTCTCGTTCATGGCCAACCTTCATTCCAGGTCTTGAAACCATACATGCCCAAGGGAATGAACATGCATCATCTTGGTTTGTTCATGAATAAGACATTTGACGGCAGATTGAATGAAGAGAAAGTTTCTGCTATTCGCGAAATGTGGAAAGGTAAATTGGTATTAAAAGGAATTGTAAATGAGTCAGATGTCGAAAAATCTATCAGGCTGGGAATAGATGGCATCATCGTTTCCAATCATGGAGGAAGGCAATTGGATGCCGGTCAATCAACCATTCATTCTTTAAAAACCATTGTTGAAAAATATAAAGGAAAAATAAAAATAATTATGGACAGTGGTTTGCGTTCCGGCCCTGATATAGCAAGGACGCTTGCTTCAGGAGCAGAATTCACTTTCCTGGGAAGAACATTCATGTATGGTGCTGCGGCATTGGGAGATGAAGGAGGCGAGCATACGATTACTATTTTAAAAAGACAACTTCTACAAGTGATGCAGCAAATTTGTTGTGAGAAGGTGGAAGATTTTCCGGATTATTTGATTAAGGACTGATCTGTTGAGTTAAATTCAGTAATAGGGAGAGAATTATTTTGGTGGAAAAATCGTGAAATGATTTTATCTTTTCATTCTTAAACATCCTTCAAACCATGACCTCATCAACTGATCAACCTGATATTTTTTCAGGCCCTATTACAGCTCCTGCTGTTGAAAAAAACAATCTAAAACATGTTATTGGAAACGGCACCAGGCTTGCTTCGCTTGATTTTTATCGCGGATTAGTAATGGTACTTTTAATGTTGGAAGCGTCTGGTTTATATGAGTATGCAAGGAATTTATCAGATCCTGGTTCTTTTATTCATTCGGCTGCGATTCAGTTCGACCATGCAACCTGGCATGGCTTACATTTCTGGGATTTAATTCAGCCTGCTTTTATGTTTATTGCAGGCACAGCAATGGCTTTTTCGCTCACCAGGCAAGCGGCGAAAGGAAGTACATGGAAGCAACAATTTAAACATGCTTTGAGAAGAAGCTGGTGGTTGTTTTTTTGGGGTGTGCTCGATTATGCAGTCAGAGGAAATCATTTATCATTCGAGCTTTGGGATGTGTTGACACAATTGTCTTTTACCATGCTCGTTGCTTTTCTCATCTTTCGCTGGAAGCCCGGTTACCAGATTCTTTTCAGCTTTGGGTTATTAATTCTCAATGAATGTTTGTATCGTTTTATCAAGGTTCCTGGTTTTGATCAGCCATTTACTGACCAACATAATTTTGGAAATTACGTCGATGTGATTTTGATGAATAAAATTAATACGGGAGGCTGGGTTGCTATCAATTGTATTCCAACAGCGGCGCATACCATCTGGGGTGCAGTTGCAGGAAAATGGCTTCTCACAGGAACCGGAAATAAAAAGATCAAACCGATAATTATTTTTGGAATAATCACTTTGATAACAGGATATGCCCTGGATATTTCCGGTATTACGCCTATTATAAAACGCATTGCCACATCTTCATTTACCCTTGCAAGCGGCGGATGGTGCTTGCTTGCTTTGGCGTTTCTTTATTATTGGATTGACCTGTTGGATCATAAAAAGTTCCTTCGCTTTTTTACAATTGTCGGTATGAATTCCATTTTCATTTACCTCTTCTTTGAAATCGTAGTTCACCGATGGCTTTTTGATTACAGCAATACGATCGTCAATGGGATAATATCGCCAACTGGATTATCTGAAGCAGCAATTATGATTATTTCTTCGCTTGTCTTATTTATGCTTCAATGGTATCTGTGTTATTGGTTATATAAGAAGAAAATATTTTTCAAAGTGTGAAATAGGAATTCGCTTTAATTGTTCGTTTGCTGCAAATAAAACTGTTTAAGTTTCAAAAATTTCTTCCGAAATAAAAATAAAAATTAAATGAAATTATTGCACAATCTTTTTTTTACCTTTCTTTTTGCAATGTCATCTATCAATGTATTTTCTCAAATTATTTATCCCGGAAAACAGCCGGGAAACTCAGTAGCATTGCATTCCGGTAATCAATTGTCATTGGAAAATAATATACTAAGAATAGTTTTCACCGTAAATAAAGATCAAATTGAGCCACGAAAATTTATCGATAAAGAGAATCAAAAGGAAATAAATTTTCTTCCATTTAATTGGTTTTCTATTACATTAAAAAACGGAAAAGAAATAACCGCAAAAGACTTTGTTCTGCGAAAATTTCCTGCAATAGAACAGGCAACAATAAAACCTGGTTCGGCAAAATATTCAGATAAATTAAACGGTAAAATTATTTCTGCAACCCTCGTGAATAAATTATTCGGATTAACGATTCAATGGGAAGCGCAATTAAAAGATGGTTCCAATTACATCAAACAACAATGGTCTTTCCATGCAAAAGATTCATTGGAAATTGTAAAATATTCTTTGTTGCAAATTCCATCGGAAAATGTAAAGCAAATTGGAACCGTAGATGGAACACCATTGGTTCGCGATGAGATGTTTTTTGCATTAGAACATCCGATGAGTAAAAATGATATCAATAAAAAAAGTGCAGAATCTTATTTACCCAGACAGGAAGTTTTGAAATATTCAGACAGCATGATGATCACCACGGTTTTTGGCGTTACTCCGAAAGGTCAGTTGCGGCGCGGTTTTTTATATTATGCGGAAAGGGAAAGAGCACACCCATACCGGCCTTTTTTGCATTACAATTCGTGGTATGACCTTTCGTGGATTAATAGAAAAATGACTGATTCTTTATGTTTGGACCGGATCAAAATATATGGCGATAGTTTGATTAGGAAAAGAAAGGTAAAATTAAAAGCGTTTTTATTTGATGATGGCTGGGATGATAATGCTTCGCTTTGGAAAGTGAGCAGATATTTTCCAAACGGGTTTACGAATATGAGAAAACTGGCAGAAAGTTACGGCGCTGAATTGGGTTTATGGCTTTCGCCCTGGGGCGGTTATGATTCAGCAAAGATGGAAAGACTAAAATATGGACGTTTGCAAAATCCTCCATTTGAAACCAATGAAAATGGCTTTTCATTAGCGGGGCCGGTTTATTTTAAAAGATTTGAAAAAGTGACAACAGATTTTATGCGGAAGGACAAAGTGGCAATATTCAAGTTTGACGGAGTGGGCGCGGGAAACGGAGCCAGTGGCGCAGGTTTAAAGTATCAAAAAGATATAGAAGCGTTGCTGCTGCTGACTCAGAAACTCAGAAGTATCAATCCGGATATATATTTGAGCCTCACTGTTGGAACATGGCCTTCTGTTTATTGGCTTTATTATGGCGATGCTATCTGGCGTGCAGGAAATGATTTTGGTTTTTCCGGCACCGGGAGCAAGCGACAACAATGGATAACTTACCGTGACGGAGAATGCTACAAAAATGTAATAAAAAGAGCACCACTATATCCGTTAAATTCTGTGATGCTTCACGGCATTTGCATTACAAATGTCGGCTATCCGGCTTCATTGGAAATGGATATGAAAAATATCTCTGATGGCATCTGGTCATTCTTTGCCAGCGGCACAGGCCTCCAGGAGATGTATATCAATCCACACTTACTTACTGCACCTATGTGGGATTGTTTAGCGAGAGCCGCCAGATGGTCAAATGAAAATAAAGATGTTTTAATGGATATTCACTGGATTGGAGGTGATCCTGAAAAAGGAGAAGTGTATGGTTATGCAGCCTGGAACCCGCGGAAAGGCGTATTCTCATTGAGAAATCCATCAGGAGAACAAAAAACTTTTGAAGTAAATCTTAAAAAAATCTTTGATCTACCTTCTGACAACAAATCTGTATTTGAATTGCAAAATGCAATTAATGAAAATGATCTTTCTTCAAATGAAATGATGAATGCAGAAGAGAGTTATAATGTTACTTTAGAACCTTATGAATTAAAAATCTGGGATGCAGTTCCGGTAAAAAAATAATTCAGTAAACAGACAAATGAGTCTAATTTTTGTTTAACTAAGTATGTAACATTAAACGCCTTCAACTTTCTTCAAATCCTTTTTCCCAAACAATTTTTCAAGCTTTTTCCAATCAGTATAGCAAACAATTGGGATCAATAAAAAGATTAAGTAGATACTACGATATCTTACGATAGCGCCAATAATTGGAACGGTATATCCGGTCATAAGCATCATGCTGCAACTAAAAAAAATACCAAAATATATCAGTGGATTTATAAACATCTTTTTCTTTCTGAAAGAAACAAAAGCTAAAAACAGAATTTCTATCACGCAAATTTCCACAGCGAAAGGAATGTATTGAATACCTTTTGCAGTTAAATAAGGCCGCAATAATGTAAGCTCCAATGCCTTAGGCGCGTTAACCAAAAAACTTTTAAAATCAGGTTGAAGCGGGGCAACTTCTATTGTAGAATTACCTGCCTTGCCTATCTCTATAAAGCTTTGCTGGCGTGCGCTTACATAAGCGGGAAGATTTGCTTTTGAAGAAATTAAACCGGAACAAAAAAATAAAATTGTTGCAAAAAAATAAACAATAACAAAGCAAATAAAAGAATGTTTTGGAAATTTTTTTGAAAGAACCCATGCAATCAATGCAGGAATTAATGCGATAAAAACAAAGTTTCTTAACAGAAAAATTAATGAAAGAAACAATAGGATAATTAAAATTCTTTTCCACGAAAACTGATGCTCATTTAAAACAAAAAATAAATGATAAATGACCATGGAAAGTGATAACAAAATCAGCCCATCACGGTGAATCTCTGAAGTAAAAAACAGTGCAGATGGAAGAAGAAAAATGCAGATAATTAATTGATAGTATAATTCGGGAAATATTTTTATAAATACCTTGTACAATGCCACAAACCCAAAGAAAACCAGGAAATTAAAAAAAAGCGTGTTGATCAAAAAGCTTTTCAAGCTAAAAATATTAAAGATCGAGAGCATCTTAAGGATGAGATTTGTTCGCAGGTTATTCCAGAATGAGTTGGAATCATCTAAAAGCCTTGAATAGGCTTCCGGTGAATTTGTGTGGAAAATATTTATTAAATATTCATGCGGGTTTTGGAAAAGCAAATGAAATTCGTCAATGCCCATTCCATTAAGGATGACAGGATCTGAAACGGGTAAATAATACAAATTGATACCGCACCCAATGATCAATACCAGGATACGCAAAAGAAATAAAGTGATAAGAATTGTTGCCGATAATCCTGATTCTTTAAAAAATTGGATGCGTGTAATGAGCCAACAGAAAAGAACACTGTAAGAAATAAATAAAAGAAAAGTCAAGCAGAATATTTTTTGAATGTGGGAAGTTAGTTAAAATATTCACATCTCAGATTCTGATAAAAGGGTAAGAGATTGTAAGTTTGCTTTTTTAAAATAATTATGGAAATAACATTTGAAACCGCTGAAAAGCTTGGTTTGAAAAAAGATGAATTTGAAAACATCGTTGACATTCTTGGCCGTGTTCCCAACTTTACTGAATTAAGCGCTTACTCGGTTATGTGGAGCGAGCATTGCAGTTATAAGAATTCTATCAAATGGCTGAAAACTTTGCCAAGAGAAGGTTCTAAGCTTTTGGTAAAAGCAGGTGAAGAGAATGCGGGCTTGATGGATATTGGCGATAATTTCGGTGTTGTTTTCAAAATTGAAAGTCATAATCATCCTTCTGCAATTGAACCTTTTCAGGGAGCGGCAACCGGCGTAGGTGGAATTCATCGTGACATTTTTACAATGGGTGCAAGGCCAATTGCGACATTAAATTCGCTGCGTTTTGGAAATATTGAACATGAAAAAACACAACATTTATTAAGTGGCGTTGTTAATGGCATCGGGCATTATGGAAATTGTTTCGGTGTTCCCACTGTCGGCGGAGAAATATATTTTGAAGAATGTTATCATACCAATCCTCTGGTAAATGCGATGAGTGCGGGTGTGGTTCGATTGGGCGAAACCGTTAGTGCGACTGCATTTGGTGAAGGAAATCCTGTTTTCATTGCCGGAAGTGCAACCGGAAAAGATGGAATGGGAGGTGCAGCATTTGCTTCTGCAGACATTACCGAAAACAGTGCTGAGGATTTACCTGCTGTTCAGGTAGGTGATCCATTCCAGGAAAAAAAATTACTGGAAGCTTGCCTGGAAGTAATCCAAACAGGCGCTGTTGTTGGAATGCAGGATATGGGCGCTGCAGGAATTATTTGTTCAACCGCTGAAACAAGTGCCAAAGGCGGTGTTGGAATGAATATTCATTTGGAAAAAGTACCGACACGTCAACAGGGAATGAAAGCGTGGGAATTGTTATTGAGTGAAAGTCAGGAAAGAATGCTTTTAACCGTGAAGAAAGGTAGAGAAAAGGAAGTGATCGATATTTTTGAAAAGTGGGATTTACCATGTCAACAAATTGGCGAAGTAACCAATGGAGAAATGCTTCGTTTTTATATGAATGGCGAATTGGAAGCCGAAATGCCGGCAGAAAGCCTGGTGCTTGGTGGTGGCGCTCCGGTTTATACAAGAGAATATAAAGAGCCAACATATTTCGAAAAGATAAAAGAGTTTGATGCATCAAAAATTCCGGTTCCGGAAGATTTAAAAACAATTGCAGAAAAATTAATTTCTCTTCCTTCAATTGCTTCCAAGAAATGGATCTATGAACAATATGACAGCATGGTCGGTGCTGCCAATCTGAATACCAATGCACCTTCTGACGCCTCCGTTGTTGCCATACATGGAACGAAAAAAGCGCTGGCATTGACAACAGATTGCAACAGCCTTTATGTTTTTGCAAATCCTTTTGTTGGTTGCATGATTGCGGTAAGCGAAGCAGCCAGAAATATTATTTGCAGTGGCGGAACTCCTCTTGGTGTTACCAATTGTTTGAATTTTGGAAATCCTTATGATCCGGAAGTATATTACCAGTTTGTTGAAAGCATTAAAGGAATGTCTAAAGCCTGTTTAAAATTCGATACGCCGGTTACCGGTGGAAATGTAAGCTTCTATAATCAATCTCCTTCTGGTCCCGTTTATCCAACTCCTGTTATAGGAATGGTGGGGCTTTTGGAAGATTATGAAAATAAAATGACATTGGATTTTAAGAATGAAGGCGATGTAATTTATTTATTAGGAAAAAATCCGGAAGACCTTAATTGCTCGGAATATCTGCATAAAATATGCGGTATAGAATATTCTCCTGCACCTTATTTTAATCTTGAAGAAGAATTTCGTTTACATATGACCGTTAGTTCTTTGGTTAAAAATAAAATGATCCTTTCTGCACATGATGTTTCGGAAGGTGGACTTTTTATAACGCTTGCTGAAAGTGGTTTTAACCGGAATTTGGGCTTTGCAGTAAACCAACAAATAAGCGAAATTCGTAAAGATGCATATTGGTTTGGAGAAGCGCAGGGAAGAGTAGTTGTTTCTGTAAATCGTGATAACGTTGAAAAGTTTGAAAGTTCATTAGATATTCCTTTTGAAAAATTAGGAACGGTTACATCCGGCGAAATAAAAATTGAAAATGACTATTGGGGCAATATCAGTGAATGGAAAACAAAATATGATCATGCGATCGGAAAATATTTGAGTAAGAAAGATGAGTTGTAATTTGATGATCTGAATTTTTTCAAGTGAATGATACGAATTGTACTGAATGAAGGAATTAAATAATTAATAATGAACAAATCTTCAAACATAGTAGTAACAGGTGCTGCAGGATTTATCGGAAGCTGCCTGGTTGGATTTTTAAACGAAAACGGGTATGAGAATTTGATTTTGGTCGATGATTTTTCTCACGAAAAAAAAGAGAAAAATTTAGCCGATAAAAAGTTTTTGAAAAAAATAGAAAGAGAAGATTTCTTTGAATTTTTACAAACAGAAAATCCAAAGATTGATTTCATCTATCATCTGGGGGCAAGGACGGATACAACTGAATTCGATTACTCCGTTCATGAACATTTGAATGTTGAATATTCTAAAAAGGTTTGGAATTATTGCTCACAAAATAATGTTCCGCTTGTGTATGCTTCATCTGCAGCAACGTACGGTAGTGGCGAGTTGGGTTATGAAGATGATGAATCAATCATTGAAAATTTAAAACCATTAAATCCTTATGGCGTATCAAAAAATGAGTTTGATAAATGGGCACTGAAACAGGGAAAAAATTCTCCGCCGAAATGGGCGGGATTAAAATTTTTTAATGTTTACGGGCCTAATGAATATCACAAAGCAAGAAT